>JAYEHK010000063.1:0-52646 GCA_034659475.1 Bacillota bacterium
AAGCTGAATTTACTGGTGATCCCAAATTAACAAAAAAATGACACACCAAGACCGTCCCCCTGTGTCATTGGTTGCTTCCTGATTTAGTTGTTTATTGTGTTATGGGAGTATCGTTACTTCTACCGTTCTCATACCCCAGTCGAATGCTTCGGTCTTGGTGTCAAAGAAGAGATCAATACGGTTTCCTTTGATTGCTCCCCCCTGGTCGGCTGCGATACCTTCACCATAGCCTTCAATGTAGAGCTTGGTACCCATCGGGATAATATTGGGGTCGACAGCTACAATACCTCTTTCCAATGGCAGGCCGATATAGGAAGGGGCTCCTGCCCAGGGATAGTTTTCTTCGGGGGCATCGGTGTAACCTGTTGCCACTACCGTTATGGTCCTTGCTTCACCTCTGGAAACAGTTGGGGGTGTTTCGATCGGAGCGGGATTTTCCGTTTGTTCCACCTGTGGGGCGGGAGATGGCTCATTTTCCACCTGTTTTACATAATCTTTGGAGGCGTCTGTTTTGGCCTTCTGATCTGGTGCTTCATTTATTACCACAGCATTCTCATCTACGGCTTCAGGTGTCTTTTCAGCTTCTTTTGGAGCATCCATTTCATTCACTTCTGGATCTGTTTCACTTTGTGCGATCTGTGAGGGATCTATGGCCTTGTCAGTCGACACCGCTCTAATCCCGATCATACATGAAGTTATGACCAACACAGCCAGGACTGCAATCATTACGATTTTCTTATTCATACTTATAAATCATCCTTTCAAATTCACTAATATTACTCTTCGCAGTGAGAACGCCATGGCCGCAGGGCAAAATCACCGATGAAAATTGGTGAGGAGTTAGAAGTTAGGAGTAAGGCGTTGCTGAAGCCTGACCCCTGACCCCTGACCCCTTACAAAAAAAGGTTTGCGTAAGTCCGGAAAGTCCGCGTCTATTAAGCCTATTTTCTAATTAAACCTCCATGTCCCGTTGACACAACCACCGATGAAAATTAGTGCCGAGTGAGGGCGAGTCACTGGGACAGGTCCGCAGACTCATTTTTGTAATTGCTGGTGGGGGAATATGATGGTTTCTCCTAAAACGAGTCAGCAGACCAGTCCCCGAGATTCACCAAAAAGGTCCGCGTAAGTCCAATAAGTCCGCGTAGTCTGCGTCTATTAAAGTTCCTATTTTCGTACTAACCACCCATGGCCGCGAGCCACAACCACCGATGAAAATAGCTAGTACATTAAGGGTATTTTTTTTTATGGATGAGACAAAATGAAACGTCCCCCTGTCTCCCCCTGTCTCCGTGTCTATTTGAAAAATCTGCGTAAATCATAAAAATCATAATGATCTGCGTCTATTCAAAATCTATTTTCGTACTAACCAAATATCTAATTTGTGACACTACTAGTCTAACTGGATTTACCCCCTGTCCACAAACTGCTTCAAATCCCGTCAACGAGGACAAGTCCTGTTAGATATCCCCTGGACGATTCGGGCGAAGCTATTCGGATCAATCCGATCAGTTTAACCAATGAGGAAATAATAGGAGGAAAATTTGCACGTTCTTTTCTTTTAACACATACTGGCTGTTCATTTTGAATATCCATTGAAGGAAGGGACAATCATTGGAACATTCAAATAGGGGGGGATACCATGAGTTATACTGATGGAGCTTTGCGATTGTTGTCGGATTACATGAAAAAAGGGGCGCTGGAACGTCCGGAACACTTAGCCTTCATAGCTGGCGAGCGGCGTGTGACGTACAGGCAGTTTGCAGATGAGGTGGAAAAGCTGTCCTGTTATCTCTTGAAGATTGGGGTAAAAAAAGGAGAGCGACTGGCTTACATATTTGTGCCCTGTCCTGAATTTTTTTACCTTTATATGGCGACTTCTCGCGTTGGGGCGATCATCACCGGCATGGGAACGCGGCAAACGGAGTATGAGATGGAATATGTACTCAACAACTCTCGGGCGACGCATATTTTTTGTCTGCACGACATGTATGACATTGATTATCAGGATCGATTTGTTCACCTGCTGCCAAAGTGCCCGAGTGTAAAGGGTGTGGTGGTTGCTGGTGGAGAAGCAAAACTTGAAAATGCGGTGTCCTTTGATGAGATCCTGCGGGGTGACTACAGCGACTACAAAGAGAAGCTGGTGGAACGTGAAAATCAGGTCACCGCAGAGGATGGCCTTCTCATCGTTTACACCTCTGGCAGTACTGGTACGACGAAGGGGGCGTTGATGTCTCACCAGAATATCATTCATATGAGTTTGGTGGAAATTGGCATGTGTGGTGCAACATCTGATGATACCTGGTTGAACCATTTACCGGTGAATCACGTAAGCGGCGCAACTGAAGTAGGTTCCACGGCGATTGTTGGAAATTCCACCCAGGTGCTGGAGCCATTTAACCCTGTCAGGGCGCTGGAATTAATCCAGAAGGAGAAGGTGACCATTCTGGGCCAGGTGCCAACCATGTTTGCCATAGAGTTTGCTCTGCCCGATTATGATAAGTATGACCTGTCTTCTTTGCGCAGGGTTGTTATCAGCGGGGCGCCGGCGCCGGTGGAAACCCTGAAAAAGATGAGAGAAACCATGTGTTATGAATGTTATAACTGTCTGGGACTAACAGAGGTATCTGGTCTGATTACCTATACAGATCCCGGGGACAGCATCGAAACCTTAAATCTTACCGTGGGTAAGGCAGCACCGGATTTTGAAATGAAACTGGTGGATAAGAATCGCCGGGAGGTTGCCCGGGGTGAAGTGGGGGAAATTACCTACCGTGGAAGCTCGGTGATCAAGGAATATTTTCAGCTTCCCGAAGCCACGCAAGCTGCATTCGATGAGGAAGGCTGGTTCTATTCCGGGGACCTGGGGCTGATTGATGAGGATGGCAATCTGCGTATGGTTGGCCGGTCTAAGGAACTCTATATTACGAATGGCTATAATGTCTACCCGGCGGAGGTTGAGGATGCGATTATGCGGTACCCCGGGGTACTGATGTGTGCCTGTGTAGCCGTTCCGCATGAGGTATCGGGCGAAATCGGTCGTGCGTATGTTGTGCCAATTCCTGGGCAGGAGATAGACTTTGGGAAAATGCAGGAATTTCTGAAAGATTACCTGACAAATTATAAGATTCCCCGTGAATATGTTTTGCGAGAGATGCTTCCCATGACGCTGCTTGGAAAAATCGAGAAAAAGATCCTGCGTCAGGAAATAGAAGCCGAGCTCGCGGCGAAAAAGGATTAATCCGGTGGTTAAGTTATGGATGTGAAAGGGGGAATCATGATGCGGTTAAATAATAAAACAGCGCTTATTACAGGTGCAGGCAAAGGGATTGGGGCTGGCATTGCGAGACGCTTTGCTGCCGAGGGTGCCAGACTCATCCTTTGTGATCTTGATGAGGATAATGTGAATAAAATGGTGGAAGAAATCCGCAGTGATGGTGGCAAGGTGCTTGGGTTTACAGTAAATGTTACGGAGCGGGAAGCGGTTCAGAAGATGGTTCAGGAGGGCTTAAGGGAGTTCGGTACCATTGATATTCTGGTCAACAATGCGGGCATCGTTTGTGATGCGATGATCCATAAGATGAAGGAAGAGGATTGGGACCGGGTCATGAATGTCAATATGAAGGGTTCGTTTAATACCGTACAGGCGATCGTGGATACGATGAGGGAGAACAACTGCGGTAAGATTATAAACGTCTCGTCGGCTGGCCGTTTTGGCAACGTTGGTCAGACAAACTACTCCGCCAGCAAGGAAGGGATTGTTGGTTTCACCCGGGCGCTCGCCAAGGAACTGGGGGGCAAAGGGATCACTGTAAACGCGGTAGCACCGGGAACGATCATGACGGACATGTATACGGCAATCCCGGAACATATCCGTGATATCATGAAACTCATCACTCCCCTGGCCAGACCGGGAACCCCTGAAGAGGTGGCAAACCTCTGTCTCTTCCTCGCCAGCGATGAGTCGTCCTATATTACCGGCCAAGTCATACACTGCGACGGCGGAATATTCATGCCTTAGTAGACGTGACAGGGGGACGGGATGACACAGGGGGACGGTCTTGGTGTGTCATTTTTAAGCTAGATTTACTGATGATCCGAATTTAATAGAAAAATGACACACCAAGACCGTCCCCCTGTGTCATCTGGATTAGAGGTCGAAGAGGCTGCGGATTTCTGTTTCGGTCATGCGGTGAAGGAAGTTGTCGCCGGGTTGAATGACGGCATCGATTAAGGCCTTCTTTTTTTGCTGAAGTGCATAGATTTTTTCTTCAATGCTGTCCTTGCTGATGAGTTTGATCACCTGGACGGCGTTTTTTTGTCCGATGCGATAGACGCGGTCGGTCGCTTGATCCTCTACGGCGGGGTTCCACCAGGGATCATAGTGGATGACTACGTCGGCACCAGTGAGGTTGAGGCCGGTACCGCCTGCTTTCAGCGAAATCAGGAAAACCTTTTGGTCGCCGGTGTTGAATGACTGCACCAGCTTCAGGCGTTCCTGTGCAGGGGTGGAGCCGTCCAGATAGTAATAGGATATGTCATTCAGGGTCAGTTCTGTCTTGATGAGGCCCAGCATGATGGTAAACTGGGAGAAAATGAGCACTCTGTGGCCACTGTCGATAGCATCCTGGAGGATTTCCATGAGAAGATCGAGTTTACCGCTGCCAGCCTGGTAGTTATCGATAAACAGGGAGGGGTGGCAACAGACCTGCCGCAGTCGGGTCAGGATGGAGAGGATCTTGATCTGACTGCGTTCAAAGCCGTTGTGGGCGATCTCATCCTGAAACTCTTTCTGCGCCTGCATGAGGTAGGCCAGGTAAATCTTGCGCTGTTCTTTGGTCATGGGTGCGGACATCTGGTTTTCTATCTTAGGGGGGAGCTCCTGGAGTACTTCTTTTTTCATTCGACGCAGGATAAACGGCTGTATATGCCGCTTCAGGTCCTGCATTGCTTCTGGTTGGTTGTTTTTGACGATGGGGACTTCATAGCGACCTTTGAATTTGTTATGGTTCAGGAGATAACCCGGCATTAAAAAGTCGAAAATGGACCACAGCTCGGTGAGGGAGTTTTCAATCGGTGTACCTGTCAGAGCGAAGCGTCCGGAGGCCTGGATCTGTTTGACGGTTTTGGCCACCAGGGTAGTGGGGTTCTTGATATTCTGCGCTTCGTCCAGGATGCAGTATCGAAAGGCAACCTGTTGGTACTGTTCGAGGTCGCGTTTAATGAGTGCATACGAGGTCACAGCCAGGTCGCATGAATCCAGGGATTGCATTGTTTCCATGCGTTCAGACTGCGTGCCGGATATGACGATCACGTTCAGATCTGGAGCAAACCGCCTGGCTTCGTCTTGCCAGTGATAGACCAGCGAGGTGGGCGCGATGACCAGAGAGGGAAGGCTGTCCGTTGTCTTTTCGGATAGGAGCAGGCAGAGGACCTGCAGGGTTTTTCCCAGACCCATATCATCGGCTAGGATGCCTCCGAAGCCATAGGCAGACAGGGTTTTTAGCCATTTGAAACCATCCTCCTGGTAATGCCTTAGTTTGGCCTGGATATTGGCGGGCGGTTCGTAGTCGGTTTCCTGTGGCTCGCGGATCTCGCGGACCAGGGTTTTGAAAGCGCTGTTTCGCTGCAGTGCCAGGCCTTTTTCACGGGTCACTCGATCTAGATACAGCGCACGAAAACCGGGCAGCTGGATCTCGCCCCGGGCGGTGTCGTGACTGCTGATTCCCAGGTTTTCTATGATCTCTGCAACGGATTGGATGGCATTGTTATCAAGCGGGAGAAAGCTGCCATTTTTCATCCGGTAGTAGTTTTTCTTTAGTTTATAGGCCTTGAGGACTTCGGCAAATTCTTTGGGGGAAATATCTGTGTAGTCCAGAGACAGGGATAGCAGGTTGCTGCCAGGGTCGAGTCGGACGCCGGGCGAAACCTGTGCGGTTCGGTTAATACTCAGTTGCTTGAAGTCGTCTGAATAGTAAATATCGGCCAGTTCATCGAGCATGGGCAGACCTTCCTGCAGAAAATCGAAGATCAGGGCCTCGTCTTCCTGAACAAAGGTTCCCTGTATGAGTTGGAACTGATGGCGCTGAAAAAACTGTATAAGCTGCTGCTCTTCATGGAGGGCGCGTAGCAGGGTTCTTTCTTCGGGTTCCCCGTTGTTGGCGGGTTGTTGAAGGGTGGGGTTTATGATTTGTGTATTGTACTGAAACTCAATGCGGGCGGCCATGCCGTCTCCGTGCCGGTCAAAATAAACTCTTTTTTCGGGTTCTTCGTAATAGTATTTGTCTTCCAGTGTGGGATCAAGTGTGACTTCAACGGTTTTTTCCAGCACCGGGAGAACGGTGGTGAAGAATCGAGATACATCCTGGTCGGCGATGGTCAGATTGAGGTCGTCGCTATCGGAAAAGGCCTGTAAAATATGGGCCGTGTTTTTTGCAAACTGGAAATCCACGTGGTAAAGATACCCATTCTGATATAGATACTGGTTGTTAAAGTCCAGACTACAGACGCTTTCCGTTAGATCCAGGGAAAGCGTGACTCCGCCGAGTATGCTGTGTAAGCTAACCGGTAATTGGGGGCGCTCCTGCAGGATCCGGACATGATTGGTTCGTTTATGATTGATGAACATGTCAAAAGGCTGTTCGGACATGATTTGCAGGAAGTTGATAAGCTGATGATTGGTTAAACGCATGTATTTTTTGTCAAAAAACACAGCATTATAGCTGTATGACCATCTCTGGAAATCCTTTTGATCCTGATAGGACTCCACCATCAGTTGAAGGAGGTCCAGGGAACAGGCATCCCAGATAGCTTCCTCGGGGCAAAAGGTATAGTTTTTCCCATAAACAATTTCATGGTTATAGCGATAGGCATCCAGAAATGCAGTGATATCTTTCATTACATAGGGGCGCTTATTGCCAATCTGAAACTCGAGGAAATGTTGGCGCTGGTTTCCTGAAACATGACAATGGTAGATCGGAATGAGTTGGGTGTTGGGCGCGGGCGTTTCTGCTTCAAATACAGATCTGCTGATTTCCTGTTCATAGAGGTTCATAAGTATGAGCGTTCGTGGATCTGTATTCAAACCCTGCTGTGGTTTTGCCTTTTTCATAATATCAGCAAACGGAATGGCGTTCGGGTACGGAAAATAGTTGTTCCAATTCTGTTCGATCGTTTTCATGAGCGCAATGACATGCTTGCAGGCCCCCTCGTACTGATAATACGCCGGACAGGTGCAGTCATAGTCATCGACGACCAGTTGTTCATTGAAGTAAACACTGACATTGTAAAACGTTTCGCCTGTAACCGCAGCATGGAAACTACGATGGGGTTTATCAAACTTAACCTCTAAAACATGACCTCGTCTAAAATAATCAACGCCCCGCGCGTAAACTGTCCTGTTGGCAGCCTCACCCCTGATCATCGCATCACTTAACATCGTCTCGTCCTCTTTCTCTACAATCTATCAATTACCCTTCATTATACACCAAAAAAGACATAAGAGGACGAACGACAAGGGGGACGACACAGGGGGACGGTCTTGGTGTGTCATTTTTAAGGCGGATTTTGTGATTATTATAAGTGCTACCTGACACAGGCACGGGGACGGTTCTTTTGCCTGTTTTTAAATGCCTTTGACTGATTGCCAATGAAGGTGGCGGCAAACAGGCAAAAGAACCGTCCCCGTGCCTGTTGTGGTTTCGTTAAACTGCTGCACAAAAATGACATACCAAGACCGTCCCCCTGTGTCATTCCTCCCCGTGATATATTATTCGTCAGGGTACATGGCGGCTATTTCGTTTGCGTAGATTTGGTTGACAGCTTTGCGTTTTACCTTCATGGTAGGGGTTAACTCTCCGGTTTCCTGGGAGAATTCTCGGGGCATGAGGGTGAATTGTTTGACTTTTTCCACCTGGCCCAGAGTGGTTGTGGCTTCGTTTATACGTTCTTTATACATGGCTTTTACTGCTGGATGATTGATGAGCTCGGGGATGTTATTATGGGCGATATTGTTGGTTTGTGCCCACATCTCCAGTGCTTCATAATTGGGTACGATCAACGCAGAAACGTATTTGTGTTTATCTCCAATGGCGGCAACATCTGCAATGTAATAATCCGTCTTGAGCAGGTTTTCAATCTGCTGAGGTGCTACATATTTGCCACCGGATGTTTTGAATAAATCCTTGATACGATCGGTAATGATAACGTAGCCATTTTCGTCAAATGCTCCTGCATCACCGGTCATCACGAAGCCTTCTTCGTCAAATGCCTCTCTGGTAAGATCGGGTTGTTTGTAATAGCCTGCGAAGGTACTGGGGCTCTTGGCTCGAATCTCTCGATTGCCATCGATCTCGGGCCCGAGTTTTACCTCCATTAAGGGGGCGACTGGACCACAGGTGCCAAATTTGTTCTTCTCTCGATTGGAAATACATATACTGAAGCACTCTGTCATCCCATAACCCTGAAGCAGATTGATGCCGGCGCACCAGAAGAATTCAGCTACTTCTGATGAAAATGCTGCGCCGCCACAGTTATACAGCTTGGTCCGTCCCCCAAAATTCGCCCGAACTTTGTCGAGTACAAGTTTGGAGGCGAGTTTATGCTTGAATTCTAATCCGGCGGGAACAGGTTGATGGGCCTTTACATGGGTTTGATATTGTTTTCCGACATCAAATGACCAGGCAAATAGTTTTTGCTTTACGGGAGATGCGCTCTTGAGTTCTTCCATTACTTTGCCATGGATTTTTTCCCATAAACGTGGGACAGAACACATATACATAGGGGCTGATTCTTTAAGGAAAGTAGGGAGTTGTTTGGTATCATGACAATAATCCACCTGTGCCTCATCAACAAATATGCGATAACTCCATGCTCTTTCAAATACATGGGACAGTGGCAGAAATGCCAGGTTCACATCCGTGGGTTCAATGACCATGAGATCAATCGGATCAAATAGCATGGCTAACCAGTTTTTATGGGTAAGCATTACGCCTTTTGGCTCTCCTGTTGTCCCCGAAGTATAGATCAAGGATGCAATATCATCGGTTTTTGCATTTTTCAGACGCCTATCCACTTCGGGTTGTTTGTCAGATTTTTCACCAAGTTCCAGAAGTGCTTTCCAGGTCATCAGACGAGGGTCATCTTTCGGAACAATATCTTTATTGACGGTAATAATATGTTTTAATGAAGGACATGTATCCATAATGCCCAGCGCTTTTTCGTACTGAACCTGGTCTCCGACGAATAGGATTTCGAGTTCAGACTTATCCACGATAAACTTAAGCTCTGCTGCAGAATTCGTAGCATAAATCGGGACGGATGCTGCCCGGCAATAGAAACTGGCAAAATCGACCACGGCCCATTCTACCCGATTGGTTGTGAAGATACCGATCAGTTTTCCCTGGCCTCCGCCGGTAAAGTCACAATTTTCATTTATAGGGGTCACTTCTCTGGCCCCTAATTCAATCAAGGCTTTGGCTGCGGTGTTAATCAATTTCCCAAAGGCTTCGTAGCTAAAATCCTCCCATTCACCATATACTTTGTGCCTGACTGCAACCTTATCTTGCCCCTTGAATTTTTGAGCACGTTCACAGATGATTCGACCTAGATGGTAGTCTCGCGTTAAAAACTCATCAAATGCTTCTATGTGCCCGGGTTCGACAAAAACGTGGTCTTTTTCCATACACATTACGCCTCCTTATTTAAGAATGACAAAGGGTGATGAGGTGACAGCAACCCCGCCCCCTGTCACCCCTGTGTCATCCGTCCCTTTGTGTCACTTCTGATTTATTTGCCGTGGAACTCTGCTTTGCGATTTTCCAGGAAGGAATTCATTCCTTCCTTTTGATCCTGTGATGAGAACAGCATGGACCAGCCGAACAGTTCTGCTCCGAAGCCGGATTTAATATCCATATTCATGGCATTATTGGCTTCGCGCAGAGCCAGTGGGCTCTTCCTGGCGATCCGATGAGTCATTTTACGGGTTTCATCCATGCCCTGATCGGCGGGAACAACCGTGTTTGCCAGGTCGATGCGATAGGATGGCTCCCATTTGTTATTCATCCTCGTAATTTGCTAAATTTGTCCTGCAAAAATCATATTCCGATCATATGCATTTTCTTCAGCCATCACCTTCCATCTTTTTGGCCAATATTATCATTCGTATTCAACCCGGTTCAAAGAAAATTGAACAGTGAAACACAAAAGATAAACCAGCTATACCGACTGGTCAGTATAGTCAGTTTATCAAAAGGCGTAATATTTATCAACAATATTTACGACATGGAATAAATGTTATGACATAAGCTGGGCCAAGCGTGGCGGATGACACAGGGGGACGGGGTTGCAGGCACGGCAGGCACGGGGACGGTTCTTTTGCCTGTTTTTAAATGCCTTTAACTGCGTGCCAATGATGGTGGCGGCAAACAGGCAAAAGAACCGTCCCCGTGCCTGCCCGTGCCTGTACCAAGACCGTCCCCCTGTGTCATCTGGAATATTATTTTATAGTAAAATAAAATTGGTTGTAAGAAAATGAGACCTTGAGGTGTCTTAATTAATAGAGGATGGGAATTGGGAAAGGGGGATGCCAAATTGCAGAAGGGCTATAGCCAACAGGAGATGGAAGACTTCTTTACCAGTGAGTATCCTCAATTATACCGGTATGCTGTTTATCTGACCCGGGATCAGGAAACGGCACAGGACCTGTGTCAGGAGACCTTTATTCGGTGGTTTGGAAAGAAGGATAAAACACAGGTCGAAAATCCGCAAGCCTGGCTGAAAAAGGTTCTGAGTAACCTGGCCATGAACTATTTCAGGCATCAAAAGGTATGCAGGAAGATAGAGGACTTCTCCCTGGATGATGAGGAAGGCAGCACGACGATGGATCAGGATCTGCTGCGAATTGAGGTGGAGGAAGTCTTAGCAGGGTTGCCATGGCGGGACCAGATGCTGCTGAAAATGAAGATGGCGGGTTTGTCCTACGCGGAGATGGCAGAAGCGATGGATGTTTCCATTGGGTCAGTGGGTACCATGCTGGCCCGGGCGATGAAGCGTTTTAAAAGCCTGTACGAGGGAAAGGAGGTTCAAACGTATGAGATGTCCGGACGAAGGCATGCTTTTCATGTATCTTGACGGCGAACTGTCAGATGAAGCGGTAAAAGAGTTAGAGGATCATTTACAGGAATGCATATTATGTAGAAGACATCTGTCTGAAATGCGTCAGGATTATTCGTTCTCGATGAATAAGCTTGCAGGATTACGTGATGTTGAAGCAGGTATTCCGACTTCTGGTCAGGATGAGGTCTGGAACAAAATACAAGAAGAAACGATGATGAAAAGCAAAGGAGTGACCTTTATGAAAATACGCAAAGCAGCGATTGCAGCGGCGCTGGTACTGGCACTGGGTGCTGTTGGTTCCATGCCGGCTGTTCAGGCCGCGGCTTCCAGTCTGCTCCAGGTGTTCCGCGTCGAACAGGTGGATACATTGAGCCTTACCCCAGGGGACATGAGAGACATTGAACAAAATATTATGCAGGGCGAGGGAGAACTGGACATTGACGAGTTTGGCACTATCAAAACGACCGGGGAGGCTGAAGTGAGAGATATCTCCGATGAGGATATTGAAACGCTGGGATTTGATGTGAAATTCCCTGCTGTAGTCAATGGAGATCTGCTGAACATGTACCTGCAGGAGGTGCCTGACATCGAGATCAGCCCGGAGGTTGAAAGCGTAAATGGATGCCTGCAAATGATGGGCAGCAGCTATCAATTGCCGGCAGTCCTTGATGGACAGACATGTACATTTTCCATGGGTGATTCACTGTATCTGGATTATTCCGGCTTCAGCCTGATGCAGACGCTATCCCCGCAGATTGAAGTGCCTGCCGGTGTGAGCGTGCAGGAAGTTGCCGACGCCATGGTTGACCTGCCCATCTGGCCGGATCAGGTGCGCCGGCAGCTCGAAGGGGTGAGTGACTGGGAACACACGCTCCTTATCCCCGGGGAAGGTGCCGAGAAGGTGGATGTCAACGGGCAAACTGCTGTCCTGATCAGCCAGCCCTATCAGGAGGTGCTCATCTGGCAGGAAGATGGCATGCTGTATTCGCTGGAAAGTCAAGAACCCGGCACCATTGATCTGATCACAGTGGCCGAGTCTCTGAGGTAACGGTCATGCTGATAGAAACTACAAATCTTACCAAACAATACGGTGACCATGTTGCCTGTCAAAATATCTGCCTCTCCCTGGAGGAGGGGCAGGTTTTTGGCTTGCTGGGTCCCAATGGTGCGGGGAAAAGTACGCTGGTGAAGATGCTCCTGGGGCTCGTTCATGCAACCTCCGGACAGGCGTCCATCATGGGGGCTCCGCTGGGAGACCGGGAAGCCATTAGCAAAATGGGATATCTTCCCGAACTGTTCCGGCAGTATGAGTGGCTGACTGGTGCGGAGATCATGCAGTTTAATGCCAGGGCCTATGGTATTGCAGCACGGGAGCAAAAACAAAGGATCTCGGAAACCCTCGAACTGGTCGGTCTCCTGGGCAGGGAAAAGGAGAAGGTTAATCAGTATTCGAAGGGTATGCAGCAGCGTCTTGCTCTGGCTGCCGCAATTTTGCATTGTCCCACCTTGCTGTTCCTGGATGAACCGACTTCCGCTTTGGACCCTATCGGCAGGCGGGAAGTCAGGGATATTATTACCGTGTTAAAAAACCGAGGAACGACCATCTTTCTAAACAGTCATCTGCTCAGTGAAGTGGAAATGACTTGTACCTCCCTGGGCTTTATTAATAAAGGCCAGATGCTTCACAACGGGCCAATTGAGACCTTTATGAAGGAAACGCATGAGATCAGGATCGAGGTCGGCGAAATGGATCATGTTGAGATTCCACTCTGGATGGAACAGAAGCAGCTGATAGCTGATGAAGCAAACAACCTGCTGTTCAAGGTTGAGGAGCGGGAGGATATTCCCCGTATCATTCAGGAACTGGTCACCGCCGGTGCGCGGGTGTACGGTGTTGAAAGCAAACGCAGGGGGATTGAAGAAGTATTTATGGAATTGATGGAGGGTTGATGGAGGTTGGGGATGACACATATCATACGACTGACTTTAAAGGAAATTATAAACAAAAGGATCTTTCATATGGGCTTGATCTTGACAGCAGTATACCTGCTTTTGTATGGAACAGGGCTGCACTATATGGTAAAAGACCGCGTTATGACAGGGGATCAATTCTGGTATGCCCAGGAAGTGGGTTATCAGTTTCTAACCATGGGATGGTATTTTTCGACTTTTCTCAGTGGGGCGCTGGCGATTCTCAGCGGTTCCGGCAGTATCTCCCGGGAAATTGAAAGCGGAACCATCCTTACCCTGGCGTCTCGTCCCATTTCGAGAAAAGCAATCGTGACTGGCAAATTCCTGACTTATTCTGCAGTTACGGCGGTTTATAGCGGAATCCTGGTCGCTGCCATTACACTGCTGGTTATTCACTATTTTAAGCTTCTGGTTGATCCGATGTCACTGTTATCCGGAATAGGATTGTTTATGCTTATGCCTGTTGTACTTCTTGCGGTTGCTCATCTGGTTTCTGCCATATGGAGTACCCTGGCTGCTGGTGTAACTGCTTTTATGTTATATGCCACTGCCACCATCGGCGGGTTTATTGAACAGATGGGTGCCTTGATGAATAATCCTGACATAATTAATGTAGGGATCATCTCCAGTCTTATCATGCCCTCTGATGCTTTGTATCGTCTCGCAGTCTCCATTGCAGGAGGTAAACTTGGACAGGGTGCTATTGCCTTTAGTCCCTTCGGTGCAACATCCACCCCTAGCACCGCCATGCTCATATATGCGCTTCTTTACGTTGTATTGATCCTCATCCTCGCCATCCATCTTTTCCAGAAAAGAGATTTATAAACAAGGGGATGATACACTATAAGCATCCCTTTGTATCATATTAACCGTCCATGAACGTGGGTAACAATTACCTGTAAAAATGGGGTAAGGAGCGATCTATCACCTGTCCCGGGAATGAATTCCCGGCTACGCTGCCTGATATAGTAATGGATAATCCCACCCCGGAGGCTGAATTTTCTCAACTGCTTGAGTGGTCCCCTTTTTTATAAAAAAAGCGGCAGTTCCTATTATTTATCCATATTACTATTAATAAAGTCCGCGCAAGTCAAAATAGTCCGCGTTGTCCGCGTCCTTAATAGCGACCATAGGGAGCATCAGCGTCATTTTGAACGTGACCGAAGGGAACATCAGTTGCACTCTTGAGTGTGGTACCCGTAGGGTGCGTCTATTCAAGCTATTTTCTTACTAGCTTATCTCTTTTTGAAAGAATGAACTTCATCCGAAAAAAATGTTTTATAAAGATAGTTTCCTTCGGCATCTTTGTACAATATAAATAGATTAAAAAAGTTAAAAACACGCATAAAATAAGGCATATCAAACCTCCTGGGAAAAAAGTCATAGGATTTATGAGTTATTCTGCAGAGGACACCCGTTTTCCTGCCATATATTTACAAAAAAAATAAGCCGTGGGGAGCATATCACTGTCCCCGTGGCTCATAAATCACAATAAATTATTGCATTATTGTTACTTCTACAGTTCTCATTCCCCAGTCAAATGCTTCGGCTTTGGTGTCAAAGAACAAGTCAATCCTATTTCCTTTTATTGCTCCGCCCTGGTCGGCTGCGATGCCTTCACCATATCCTTCGATATACAGCTTCGTTCCCATCGGGATAACATTAGGGTCAGTGGCAACAATTCCCCTGTGTCATCTAAAGAATGCTCATCACGCCCATGCCGATTCCGCTGACGAGGAGGCTGGCGATGATGACGCCGGCGATAATGGACAGCATGGAGGGACCGAAACGCAGGTTGAGTACGGTTGCGGCGAGGGAACCGGTCCATGCGCCGGTTCCGGGGAGGGGGATTGCGACAAACAGGAGAAGGCCTAACCAGCCCCAGCGCTGGATGTTGGCCTTTAATTTTTGCCCGCCTTTGTCAGCCAGGCGATTTATGTATGCCTCAATTCGCGGCATTTTTTTCAATATGGTAAACACCCACTGCATACCTACCAGAATAAACGGCACCGGAAGTAGATTTCCTATAATGGATAGGATCCACACGGTTTTTACAGGAAGGCCCATTGCAAGTCCTAATGGAATTGACCCTCTAAGTTCTACCACAGGTGTGGCTGCGGTTAATAAAATAATCAGCGCCTCATGTGTCACTGCAAACATCCTTTTCGTTAATTTACTTGTTTTATTAATCCTCATCTATTCGACACTGCATGTATTTTTTCCTGCTGAGAGAGTCAAATGGGATCTCAGCTAGGGAAGAGAAGACATCGTGGTGGCTGTACTGGATACAGGGGTGGACGATACGCATCCTGACCTGGAGGGACGTGTTTTGCCAGGGTGGGATTTTGTAAATAATGATGATGATTTCATGGATGATCATCCTGATCGGCACGGGACGCGTGTGGCAGGGATTATTGCTGCGAATACAAATAACTTGTTGGGCATAGCCGGGATGGACTGGAACTGCAAGATTTTGCCGCTGAAGGTGCTGGATAACGAGGGAGGGGGAAGCACTGAATCGGTTGCGGCTGCAATTCGATACGCTGTTAAACAGGGTGCAGATGTTATAAATATGAGCTATGGTGCGTCGAGCTTGAGTTCTCTGGAGCGGGAAGCCATCTGGGAGGCTTATGAGGCAGGGGTGATTCTGGTTGCCGCTTCCGGGAACAATGCTTCTGCGGTGATGTATCTTGCGGCCTATAGTCCAGTCATTTCGGTTGGATCAACCGGACAGAGTGATCAGGTTAGCAGCTTTTCCTGTTATGGCAAACGCCTGGACCTGGTAGCACCGGGTGAAGATATCTTGAGTACTGGTTTCGATGGAGGTTACGATTCGGGTAATGGAACCTCGTTTTCGGCTCCGGTAGTGAGTGGGATTGCGGCTCTGATGCTGGGCTATAATGATGAATTGAATTCGGAGCAACTGGAGTGGATGATGGAACAAACGGCTTTGTCACTTACGGCCTCTGGAGAACGGGATGATTATTCCGGATATGGCAGGGTTCAGCCACTTCTGGCTTTGCAGGCCGATGGGCCGGATCTTAGCGCGGATGTCGGGAATGAGAAGGAACTGGCAACTCCTCTGCGGCTTAATGTTGCCGTGGCAGAGACAATGGATCTGCCCATGGAAGATGACTGGTTTGTAATCGACATCGATCATACGATGGTCCTGGACGTGAGTCTATCTAGTCCGAGCCGAATGGATATGGTGGTCTGGATTGAAAAAGATGAAGGAGAGCCACCCTGGGAGAAAGAATATGACGCTGTTGGTGAAGGGGGAAATGAAAAATTTTGCTTTACTACTGATGCGGGACGCTATTATTTAAATGTATACGAGTATAATGGGCACTGGTCAGAGGCGTCCTATGAAATAAAGGTGTCCGGATTTGTTCCGGTGGAGACAGTTCAACTTGATCAGCATGAAGTCGATCTGCTTCCTGATGAAACGGTACGACTGCAGGCGGGGGTACTTCCTGATAACGCCTCCAATGCCATTGTTAGCTGGCAATCGAGTGATGCTGACATTGCATGGGTTTATGATGGAATTGTTTCGGCAGTAAAACCAGGAACGGTGTTGATTACAGCATCAGTGGGGGAGTTTGCTGATCAATGTGTGGTGAATGTTAAGCCAGCGCCTGTTAGTGATCTTCACCTCCTGGAGGCCAGCGCGGAGCCGGGAGGCTATAGCATAGTACTTCTTTTTGATGAGAACCTATCCAAGGTTCTTTCGGATACGATTAAACAGCAAATTCAGCTTTCAAGAGGAGATGCCCCTTATGCACCCCTTGCAGATAGAGATATAGTGACGGTTGATGAACAGCGTTTGATCGTTCAATTGCAGCAATCGCTGTCTAGTGAAAACAATTACATAAAGGTGGCAGAGGGCATGATACTAAACCTGACTGGGGATCGAAGTAATGTTGAGATACAGGCGTCTCTGCCGGTTGATGAAGGCTGTTTTATTGCGACGGCTGCTTTCGGAAGTTACCTTGATTCTCATGTGCAAACACTGCGTGTCTTTCGGGACGAGATTTTGTTGAATTCCGCATGGGGAAGCTGGTTTGTGGAGCAGTATTACCGGTTCAGTCCGCCGATTGCCGGGATGATTGTATCGCATCCTATATGGTGTAATGATTTATTCTAAGGGGAGGAGCTGGGAGATGAAGACTGATAATAGAAGAATGTTATTTATGGGGATTCTGACTGCCGTTTTTTGCTGTTCTTTTTGGGGGTTCGTACCAGCGGCGCCGACAAATGCTGCAACGGATGCTGTTATTACTGTTGGTGAGGCATCTGTAACTGCGGACGGGGCAGGAATGGTGGAAGTGCAAGTTGATCATAATCCAGGGATTGCAGGTTTTCAAATGGAATTGACCTATGATCCAAGTGCCGTTGAGTTCGGTCAGGTGGTAAAAGGAACAGTGCTGGATCAGGGAATGTTTGTGAGTAATAATATTCCTGATGATCCGGCCCTGGGAGATAATAATGCGGGGATTTCTACTAATACCGAGGGAGGAAACAACACAGGTTCGATTTCTCCAGGATCAGGCAGTAGCAATCACAATGCTTCTGCAGGGGGTTCAACTGGTTCCGGAATACCAGCGACAGAAACCGATGGTTCTCAAGGAAGTCAACCCGAAAACAACGGAGCAACTACGTTCTCTGATCTGACAGGGCACTGGGCAGCAAACACAGTCAATGCAATGGTGGAACGCAAGATTATCTCGGGTTATCCGGATGGAAGTTTTCACCCGCAGGCAAGCATTAGCCGGGCGGAAATTGCTGCGATTCTATTTAGAGGGCTGGATATAACGCCTGCGGCAGAGGCAGATGTTTCGTTTGCAGACAACGATAGTATCCCGGCCTAGGCTACGGCATCCATAAATGCAGTAGTTCAGGAAGACTTAATAAGTGGTTATCCGGAGACGGAAGGCAAGAAATCCTTCAAAGCGAGCGTATCTATCACGAGAGCTGAACTGGCTGTCATTACAGCACGTGTTCTGGAAAAACAACAGGGAGATCTGCCGACCAGTAATATAAACTTTGCAGATACAGCACAGATTCCTTTATGGGCAAAAGATGCCATGGGCGTGCATAAAACAATTGTATAAACGAAGGAGAGGGAAAACCGAATGATAAACCGGTTGAGGGGAACAGGAATAATATTTGCATTGATTCTAACAATGATGATGCTGGGTTGCGTTGTTTCAAATGGTTTGGCGGAAACACAAACTGCATATAGTGATTTGTTATCTAATCATGCTGTGTATCCCTATGTGAATTATTTGTCCGGGCAGGGGATTATAAATGGCTACGAGGATGGAACGTTTCGGCCTGCTGCAGGGGTAAGCCGTGCGGAAATGGTAGCCTTGCTGATGCGTGCGGCAAAGTTAAGTTCAGAGAACATTTCGGGCGTTTCTGCGTACAACGATGTAGATGCGGGGCACTGGGCCAATGGCGCGATTGCAGCAGCCAGCCTGGTTTACTAAAAGGCTATCCTGATGGTAGTTTTCGACCGGATGCGCCTGTCAGCCGAGTAGAAGCAGCGGTGATGATTTTGCGGTTATGCAGTGAAACCTTGCCTGATATAGAGATGCCTTCCGTTGTCCAGGATATTTCAGAGGAGTACTGGGCAAAACAGCAGGTTGCCGTTGCTATTGATTCCGGAATAATGCCCCTGGCGACCAAGACTGGTTTTGCACCTGATGTTCAGACAACCCGTGCACAGGCTGCTTCAGCCGACAATACACAGCTTCCCTGGTATAAACAAAATACCCAGAAGAAAGTTCGGGTAAAGGTCGATATGCCCTGGGGTGTTGCGGCTGTTCGAGGCACATTCTGGATGAACGAGGTACGCGGAGGAAGACAGTCTACCAGTGTGGCGCATGGATCAGTTGATGTTAGTTCCGGTGGGGAGACGGTAACGGTTGAAAAAGGAAACAGTACGGAACAGACGTCTCCGGCTGCTCCCCCGGCACCACCAGAGCCTATGCCTACTGCCCAGAAGGAAACCTGGAAGAATGCACTGACGTGGGTAGAGAAAAGGGCAACAACCATTGAAGAAGCAGCACCTGTTGTGGTTGTTCCACCGACCATTGAGGAACAGGTTGAGCAGGCGCCGGAAGTGCTGCCGCCAGCAGGTTTACCACAGCAACCCCCGGTTGTTCCGTCAACCGAACCAGAGCCGCCAAAGGATAAGCCTTTGGGAATTGCTGATGAAATTATTGATTCGGTGAATGATATTATGCAGCCGGCAGAAGCTGTTCCACATGAATGGTTTATTACCTGGAAGGATAGCTCGGGTAATCCGTTGGGAATGTCTTCTTTATTGGTTGAAGCTGTCGCAGCCAGTTCGCAGCTGCCCTATATCACAGAAATCAATGCAGCCAATGGAGAGATTACCCTTACCTTCAGTCAGGAAGCAACCGGGCTGGCAAAAAGTGATTTTGCAGTCAGTGCAAAGATTGGAGAGGAAACCTATTCACTTCAAAACCTGGCCTATGCAAACGGAAAGATAACCTTTACCCCCGTCCCCTAGGCAAATACTGCACAAATACTGAACATGACAGTCAGCAACGCCGCAGGGGAAGTATTGCCTGCCGAGTCAATCTTGGCTGTTCGTAAGGAAACCGGAGCACTGACAGTTATGCCTATTAGTGGAGGAAGTCAGCCTTTCTATGCAAAAGACATTGTGGTCTACAATATTCATCCATCTGAACCGACGGATAATGAAGAGGTGCTGATTGAGGATCGAGAGGCCTTACTTTACACTGGCTATAAGTTAAATGGGGGCTAGGATGTACTTCCCTTTGACAGTGGGACATCATTTTATTATTATTTCCAGGCTCAAACAGGCGGTGCAGGCGAACACTTAACCATTAAATGGGGACCCTATTTAATAGAAGACTTAAGTATTCATTATCACGATATGTATGAAGATCTTACGTATGGTGTCATCGTGGACAATTCTCATCAAATACTTTTTGATGGCTGCGTTGTTCCTGCAGTAAAAGTGCTCGCATCTTCTGGAGAAGAACGAATATATGCCGTGAGGAATGATTCAGAAGTTTGTTGCTCTGAAGGCATATCGGAAATATCGCAGAGCGAAATTGAGTCGATACTGTCTGTGGATCAATTTGTAAAGATTCACGCCGATTATGATGGGTTAATTGATACGGTTTATCTTCCGGACTACTGTGCTTCTTACATAAATTCCGGCAACAGTCTGTTAATCAGTGCAGAGCTAAGTGTTATTGCTGTAAATGACGTTTCATATAGCGTGGACAGTAATACAGTCATTATTAATACCTACCCGAGTAAGAGCAGCGATGGTATCGAAGTAGTTATTATGGATACACCTGCCTTTATGATTCAAAATGAAGGCAGTCTGACCCTTACCGAAGATGCGTTGATGGTCACGGATGATGGCGTGCTGGAATATCTTGTTTTACATGAAGGAGCTTTGTGTGGCTGTTCCGCCGAGATTCAAATTTGTGCTTATGATAAGGATACACTGATTTATCTGCTTGGAGAAATCATTGAAGTGCAGGTTTGCGATCAGGACAAGAATATAAACAGTGATAGTGCCGATTCTTTGATTGTCCATGTAAGTGCCTCAAGCTCGCCAACAGAGGAGCTTGAACTGACCTTAATGGAGACGGGAGACGATACAGGGAGCTTTTCAGGAGCTGTTGAGATTAAAGGCGGGGAAGCAACAGGTGATTATCCTGTAATCAATGCCGAGCCAAATGAGTAAGTAATTTTTAGTTACATGGATGAGTTTTCACTTGCAGGTCATACCAATCAGGAGATCAGCGCCTCGGTCATGGTCGCAGATGCATATGCAGCAGGTTTTTGGATGTATGATGGGGGGATCGATGTAAATATGAGTACGAACATTCCTGATTTCAACCCTGTTGCGGAAAATTTATTATTGGGCTAACAACTTGCCGTCAGGCAAGGAATTGGGTAGCATATGGATAGAGAGGAATTTTATGCTGAAGATTTGGGAGGGATAAAATGAGACAGCGGATGATGATTAGCTTGGTATTGGTGGGGCTATTTACACTAGGATATGTTTGTCCTGCCCAGGGGGCTTTTTCGGATATTTACGGGCACTGGGCAGAGCAGGATATTTTGAAGATGGAGGCCCGGGGGTTGATTCAGGGGGACGGACAGGGGCAGTTTTTCCCAGAGGAACTGATAAGCCGGCAGGAGGTTGTTGCGTTGCTGGTGGGCTTAATCGGACAGCAGGGAACAGCTTCCATTCTGGCTGGGGGAGATACCAGCCAGACGGGGAAGGCTACAGGCATCAGTGATTGGGCGAAGGGCTATATGATCTATGCTTCGCAGGCGAGGATCGTAACCCCGGGTGAATGGGGTACGGTAAACTGGTCAGGTCCGGCCCAACGGCAGGAGGTCGCTATCTGGCTGTCAAAGGCCTTGAAACTTCTGCCGGTTGTTGTTAACAACGAGCAGGTTCTGGGACGTTTCTTTGACGGAAAACAGATTGATTTGTTAAAGGCACCGTATATTGTGCCACTGATTCAGGATGGCATTTTCCAGGGGAGCGACGGTTACTTTCATCCTCTGCAACCGATAAAACGAGCCGAGGTCGTTGTATTGATCAATCGTGCGGATACGCGTTATCTGTCAGGTGTTTTTCAGCGCAGTCAGAAGGGGACGATTACAAGGTATACTTCCTGGCCCAATCCGAGTATCAGCATCAGGAACGATTTGGGGCAGACATTGACCTTTGCAGTGAGTAATGAAACGAACCTTTATAAAAATGGGAACAGAGCAACCTTGACTGGTCTGGCGGTAGGAGAACCGATTGAATTTGTGACGGATGGTAGCAGTCAGCTAATCTATGCCGAAGTAAATGGAACAGTTGCCGTTAATCCGAATAATTCCAGCTCATATTATCCATCTCCCACGACACCGACATCACCATACAGTCCGTATGCACCGTTTGCGATTGAAGAGGGTAAGATTGTAAACATTAACTGGTATACGGGCTATGTAGAGATGGAGATCAATGGGGAATGGAAGCGCTATAATCTGGCCTCTGCCATGATGCAGGAGTATCAGAACAGCAGTTCTTTCCGCAGTGATGCACCGCGCTCGGGTGACTGGGCCAAGGTTACCGCTCAAAACGGGGCAGCGATCAGTCTGCGGATGGTAGAAGATTATGAGAGCGGAGAAGATATAGAGGTTTACAAAGGAACTCTTTCTTCTGTAGATACCAGAAGAGATGAGATTAAGCTGCGATCCGTGTACAGATGGAGCGGTAGCAGTTGGAAATATAAATCTAGCAGTGAGGACTTTGACATCGAATCGAGTACGGAAATCTATTATGATGGTGATGAGATCGACCTGGATGATTTGGAAGACTACGAAGATGACAAGGTTTACGTGGCGTACCTGCAAGACAGTGATGAGGTGGCAAAAGTTAGAGTTATTCGGGGCTATGAGAGTTCCTATAATGACGACATAAAGGATTTGAACAGGGATGAATTTGAGTTGGATAATGGCAGGGATATTGAATTTGATGACTCAACCATATTCGTGAATGATGGGGAGTTAGCGGATGATTCCGACCTGGAGGAAGATGAAGAAGTCCGGGTCTATGTGGATCGGGTGGGATCAACCTATTATGCCGCGCTGGTGGAACTGGATAGAGGCAGCACTTCAAGCAGCCGGGATAATTTCACCGTTTACCGGGCGGAGTTGGATGATGTAGACAAAAATGATGATGAGATTGTGCTCGAGAGTGGTACGATTCGTTATCTGGATGATGATGGGGACTGGACGTCTGTTTCTCGTGGTCTCACCATGGAGCTCGATAACGGGGTGGATCTGTATTACGGAGATGATGACATAGATCTGGATGATCTGGAGGATTACGAAGGGGATTATATTTATCTGGTGTACGATGAAGACGAAGATGTAATCACGCATCTAAGAGTGCGGGAGGATTCTGAACGCGATTGGGAAGAGGCGATAGACTCTATCAGTACGTCATCCCAACGCTTTCGCTTGGAGAATCGCAATGATTACATCTACTGGGGTGACGATACCATTTTCCTTGAAGACGATGAAATATTCAATGGAGATGATCTGGATGAGGGTGACGAAGTCGTTGTTCTCGTTGACGAAGACGGTTCCCGATATCACGCCGCCGTCGTCTTACGCCTCTAGGAAACTTTAGGGACGGTTCTTGAAGTTGACTTTAGTTTTGCGAGGAGGATGTTTTCGTTTCCTTTCATCTCGTCGGTAAGGCTTTTCCTTAACAGATAAAAAAATTACTGTTATACTATTGAAAGAGTAATTTATTGGAACGGAATAACAGTAGGGATTAATAACAAAGGGAAAGGTGGACATTTCATGGAAACCAAGCAGTTTGAAACAGCCAATCTGACGATTCAGGATAATGGGATTGCCATTGTTGAATTCAATCGACCCAGGCAGCTCAATGCTATCAATGAGCAGTTAATAGTTGATATTCCGGAAGCGTTCAAGATTGCCCAGGAAAATCATGATATCAAAGTAGTTGTTCTTACCGGGGCTGGCAAAGGATTTTCTAGTGGGGGTGACATCTCCACGCTGGCTGGCATGAAGAATCCGATACACGCGAAGGACACCTATGATGCATCAACGGGTATTGTCAAAGCTGTTTATGAGATGGATAAACCGGTGATCGCGGCAGTCAATGGACCGGTAGCAGGGGCATCTTTAGCGACGATGATGGCCTGCGACATGATTATCGCAGCGGATACGGCACGATTTGGCTTTACGTTTATGCAGGTAGCGTTTCTGCCGGACAGCGGAACATCTTATTTCCTCGCACAAAAAGTTGGCTATCACAAGGCACTGGAAATTCTGTGGTACGGCAAGATCCTGACAGCACAGGAAGCTGATGACCTGGGTCTTGTAAATAAACTTGTTCCCACTGAAGAATGTCTGCCCGAAGCTATCAGGTGGGCAGAGAAACTAGCGCAACAGCCAATGATGTCTGTGGAATGGGACAAGAAGCTCATGCGGGCTGCGCTCAAGAATGATTTCTATGAACAGGCCGATATGGAAAGTATGTACCAGCTTCTAACCTGGTCCTCTCCTGACTTCATGGAAGGCGCCATGTCCTTTGCCGAAAAACGCAAACCCGTCTTCAACCAAAAAACCCGTTGGGATTTAAGAAAATAAAGTACAGAGCATTCCGTACGGTCCTTACAAAGCTTAACAAACCAGCTTTCTTGCGAATCTTATCAACGAGTCAGGGGACAGCAATCTTCCTGACTCGTTTTCTTATGGGGAGGATTTCTCCCATCATCGTAGTGGAGGCTTTAGCCTCCGCTCCCTTACCCCCTCACGCCTCACTCCTTACCCATTGTTATCGGTAGTTTTGGCTTTGAGGTCTGGAGAGAGTATGCAAATTCATACTAAGGACCTTTTACCGATGTCAATTATTCGGGGGAGGATGCTTTGCATGTGGGCGAGGAAGAGACCGTAATTGGTGATGGGGACGCCGGCTGCGTGGGCACGGCTGATCCTGGACAGCATTTCTTTGCGGTTGAGCATGCAGGCGCCGCAGTGAATGACTAGTTTGTATTGCGCAAGGTCAGGAGGATACTCATATCCGCTACAGTGCTGAATATCCAGTTTTTTGCCGGTGTATTGCTTCAATAAGTACGGAATTTTTACCGTTCCAATATCATCATCCTGACGATGATGGGTGCAGGCTTCTGCGATAAGGATTTTATCACCGTCGTATAACGTGTCCAGGACAGTCAGCCCTTCCAGCAATTTGGGCAGATCTCCTTTGTAACGGGCAAAAAGAATTGAAAAGGAGGTCAGGGGGATGGACGGATCCAACAGCTCATTGATCTCTTTGAAAACCTGGGAATCCGTAATGACGAGATCGGGAGGTTCGGCCAGGCGTTCAAGGGCATCGGACAGTTCTGTTTCTTTGACAACCAGTGCCTGGCTTCCGTGATCAAGGATATCACGAATGGTTTGAACCTGTGGCAGAATCAATCGGCCTTTCGGGGCGGCGCTGTCGATTGGGCAAACCAGGATGCACAGGGAACCGGGCTTCAGGAGATCACCGACGATTGGAGTGTTGTGCATAGAATTAGGGGCCATCTCTATGATTTGTTGTTTTAACGCTGCGATGCCTTCTCCGGTTTGGCTGCTGACCCAGATGGGTGCAATGCCGACGACTTTATTAACCTGTTCTGTTATATCTGTGATTTTGTTTTGTGGACACGACGCATTTTCTATTGAGAGGTCTGCTTTGGTGATTACTGGAATGATGGGTATTTCCCTGGCCTTTAACTCATCTGCTAGGGATTTTTCAAAATGCGTCGACCCATACCTGGGGTCAAGGAGCATCAGTGCCAGATCAGTTTTGTCCATTAAGGCACGGGATTTTGTGACCCGCATTTCTCCCAGCGTTCCCACATCATCCAACCCGGCGGTGTCAATGAGTACACAGGGGCCGATGGGCAGAATTTCTATCGATTTATACACCGGGTCTGTGGTGGTCCCAGGTTGGTCAGATACCATGGCCATGTTTTGCCCGGCCAGCGCATTAAATAGGCTGGATTTCCCCGCATTGCGCCGTCCGAAAATAGTAATATGCAAACGATTGGCCCGCGGTGTTTCGTTCATGAAATCATGCTCCTTTCAGATGATTGTTAGTACGAAAATAGGTTGAGTATAAGCGGAATTATTAGTTGGAAAGTTGGTTAGTTGGACAGTTGGAATATTGAAGTGGGTTATTTAGAAAATAGGATTTTTTGAACGCAGATTTTCGCTGATGTCCGCTGATTAACGCTGTTTTTTTAAATATATTTTAAACAGCGATAATCAGCGGTAATCAGCGTATATCAGTGTTAAAATCGTTCCCTTCCCCGATTGCACACTGATTTTCATCTGTGGTTGTGTCGTGCAGACATGGGTGGTTAGTACGAAAATAGATATCTTGAATAGACGCATCCTACGGATACAACACCTTACAGGTGCAACCCCCTTCGGGGACAACTAATGTTCCCTTCGGTCTCCTTTAACATGACGCTGATGTTCCCTATCGGGCACCTTTAATAGGACGCGGACTTTTTTTGTAAGGGGTCAGGGGTGAGGAGTAAGGGCAATGCCAGGCGCATAGCGCCTGACTCCTAACGCCTAACGCCTAACCCCTCACTCCGCGCCCGCTTTACATAGTGTGGTGCATCGCCCCATTCACACAGGCCGGGTGTGTAACCGGCAGCAGCTATCCTGTCAATGGTTTCCGATGGCGGACGTTCCTGTTTATTTATGTAGAGCTGATAATAACTTCGAACCGGTTGTGGGGTCATGATGGGCATAACCACATTGGCACCGGCGTTTAAACCCTGTTCCAGTGCATCTGGATAGAGGGTTTGCAGGGCCGTGGATGCCACGATATTAATGTCCGGCATGGAAAGCCGTGCCAGGGCGATCATTTTCAATGCAGCCGCAAACGGGTCGAGCAGCATGGGGCGGCTGCTTCTGGCCAATGGGGTATCAGCATGAGGGATATAGGGTCCCATTCCCAGCATATCGACGTTCAATTCCTTAAAAAACATCAGGTCATTCCATAGATCTTCAGCCGTCTGTCCCGGTAATCCGATCATAACCCCCGTTCCCATCATGTATCCCAGCTCTTTCAGCATGTGCAGGCACTCAAGTCGTGTTTCAAACCGTTGCGCTGGCGGATGAATGCTTTGAAATAAATCGGGATTTGAGGTCTCCATCCGCAAAAGATACCGGTGTGCACCTGCCTCTCTTAGGAGCTGATACTGTTCATAACGAAGTTCTCCCAGGCTAAGTGTAATGCCCAACCCCTGTTTTTCAGGATCCATCGTTTTGCTTTTTTTCCTGATAGCCTGTACTGTATCAGCAATCCGCTTGATCTTGTTGTCATCCTTATCCTCTCCGGCCTGTAAACAGATACTGTGAAAGCCCAGCTGAAAACAGTGCAAGGCGGTCGAGACAATTTGTGCATCATCCAGCCGGTACCGCTGAATTTTCTGGTTGCCCCGGCGAATGCCGCAGTACAGGCAGTTGCAATTGCAATGGTTGCTGATCTCGATGAGCCCGCGAAGAAAGACTTTTCGCTCCACGTGTTTATCCCGGCAGTGGCTCGCTGCCTTCATAACAGCGGCCAATTCCTCTGGGATGTCGGATTGGAAAAGCCGTACAGTTTCAGTTTGCGAAGTTATCATTTTATCATTGTAATTGATCACCATATGACGGTCCTTTCACAACGCTTATGGGTAAGGGGTTAGGGGTGCGTCTATTCAACTCTGACTGTTTACAGATACAGATCCCTTTCACCTGCTTCAAGGCGCGTCAGATAGTTTCCCACCGTTTCCTTAATCTTAGGGTTGGAAAGAGCGGCGATTTCTTTTGTGATGAGTTCACTGCCGACAGCCAGGGTATCCTCGCTCGCATAATCGAGCAGGTATTCTTTGAAGGTGAGGATGGCATTGGGCATACAGAGGGTATTTACCTTTCCCTTTTTAGCAAGACTCATAAAATCATTTCCCGTACGTCCGCAGCGATAGCCGGCAGTACAAAAGGAGGTAATGTACCCCATTCTGGTAAGATCTCCGATCGCTTCATCGAGAGAGCGCTCATCGCCCAGGATAAACTGCTGACGGTTATAATCTGGATTGGACTCGCTGTAACCCCCGACGGTAATATTTGAACCGGCGTCAATCTGGGTGCATCCAACCGGAATGATTTCCCTTCTGACTGCTGCCTTTTCGCGGGCCGTCAAAATCATACCGGTATAGGGCACGGACAGGCGCAGGACGGTGACCAGTTTCTTGAAGATGTTATCATCAATTTTGTAACCGCTTTTTTCTATAAACGGGGTATTCACTGCAGGTTCGAGCCTGGGAAATGAAATAGTGTGTGGGCCGACACCCCCGAAATGTTTTTCGAGATCAATAGTCAGGAGCAGGAGGCCCAGCACTTCAAATTTCCAATCATACAGGCCAAAGAGTGCGCCGATGCCCACATCATCCACTTCAGCCGCCATGGCGCGGTGAAGGGAATAAAGCCGCCAGTTGTAGTTGGCTTTGATACCTCTGGGGTGCAATTTTCTATAGGTTTCACGGTGAAATGTTTCCTGAAACACCTGAAACGTCCCAATTCCAACATCATTTAAAATTCCCAGATCCTCAATGGAAAGGGGTGCGGCATTCACGTTGACACGTCTGATTTCACCTTTGCCTGATTTGGTTTCATAGGTTGTTTTGATCGTATCGGCAATGTAATGCACGTCAGAACTTGGGTGTTCACCATACACCATAATGAGGCGCTTATGTCCTTTTTGAATGAGTGCATGGATTTCGCGCTGCAGTTCCTCCGTAGTTAGCTGCCGGCGTTCACAGTGTTCGTTTTCACGGCGAAAACCGCAGTATGCGCAGCTGTTTACACAGTGATTGCTTACATAAAGGGGTGCAAAGGTGACGATCCGACGTCCGTAAACGTTTTGTTTGACTGTCAGCCCGGCAGCATACATCTCTTCCCAGAGTTCTGGATCATTGCAATTAAGTAGTGCCGCTGTTTCTTCCGGGTCAAGGCGCTGCAGGGACAGCGACTTTGCGATAATTTCCCGGATCTGTGAATTTTCGGGTGCGCTATTTTGACGCAAAATTCTGGCGATATAGTCTTCGTCAATAAAATCCCTGCCATTTTTCATGAATACTTCATTTTGTTCCGGCTTGATTACCTTTGCCATCCAATCTTTTACCTCGGTTGTCTGCATTAAAAAACTCCTCCTTTTTGTGGTACACTCCTCACCCCATTTTGGTGAGGGCGCTTTTGACCGTTACGGACGGAATACTTCCGAGTTTGCCGGTCAATGAGCCAACAGCATCTGTACTTCCATCAACTATCAGGGAAATAACAGCGACCTCTCTGGCCTGATAGGGTAGTCCCATTCGGCCTACAATGATTTCTGCATGATCACTTAATATTTGGTTGACGCGGGTAACTTCGTGTCTGTCTTCGATAACGATACCGACGACGCCGAGCCTTTTTTCAACTGACATGTAAATCCCTCATTTCTTATTTATTAGCTATTTTTCAATTCGTATTTTCTAATGAACATATCAAAAGAACCGTCTCCTTGATATACTTGCTCAAATAAAAACAACTTGCCCTGAAGCAGAGCAAGTTGTTTACCGTACAGATACATATATCCTATATGGTAAACCCCTTTAACGTAGCTTCAGGCCTGATTAGCAGGGTTCATGATTTGTTTGTTGTTTTTGTCCCCGGAGCAGCGGCGGCCTTTCCGGAAACGGTAACTAAATTACAATATCTATTTTTGCAATTTTACCAAAAAATGTAATATAGTTCAACAATAAGTTGATATTATTTTATAACGTCCTCGTAAATGGGCTTGATGCTGTCGATTCCGTGGGTCACATCAAAGTCAACGCTTTCCAGGGTTTCATCTATATTTGTTACTACTCAGCCATTGACAAAATAATAACTCAAGTTTCGACAGTTGGCGGATTATGCGGCATAAAGTTGGTTAGTTGGTTAGTTGGTTAGTTGGTCAGTTGGTCAGTTGGTCAGTTGGAAAGAATAGACACGGATTAACACGGCTGAGTAGTAACCTATATTTTATAGAAGGTTATTCAGATATATTGTAAAGAAGTTTAATTTACCGAAACTGCTGCCATAACCAGGATGATCACACCGACTGTTTTCCAATCAATTTTATGCATTATGTTTGCGCCTTTTTTTTGTATTAGGATGAATAACATCTCAAATGCTTATCCTAAACATAAATCACTATACATGGATACTATTGATTCAAATGGTGCTTATTGGTTTGGTATCAATACTTCAGAGTGTGTAATCAGATGTAATTATTTGGCTTGTTATCAGGGTTCAAAACTTCTATGATGGAGCAAAAGGATGAAAAAAATGGGGGCAATTCAAAGTCAACAACGAGAACCGTCCCCAATGTTGACTCATGAAGAAGAGGGAGGATGATATGGTTTCATCTTTAATCTTACTGGTTATTGGCGTTATGGCAGGGATGATTGGTTCTGTTTTGGGGCTGGGTGGTGCTGTCATTATGCTGCCAGCGATGCAGATTTTTTTGGGGTATGATGCGGTGATGGCGGTAGGAACGACATTGCTGGCGGTGGTTTTTACATCTCTGTCGGGTGCCCTGGGCCATTTTAAGGCGGGTAATGTTCAGGTTAGAAGCGGCATCTGGGTAGGATGTGGCGGGCTGATGGGCGTCTTGGTTGGTTCGTATGTATTTAAAAAATACCTTAGCTGTAGCATGGAAGGTCTGTCCTACATTATGGGAGTCCTGTTTCTAGGCATGGCTGTTAAGATGGGGCTGGAAGTATATTCCGATTTGAAAGGTCACGATCAGGGCCAAGGAAATAGCGAAGAAACGGTAAGCAGTGAACCAGTGGTGGGACTATTATTGCTGGGTATGGTTACGGGCACTCTTACCGGTATGTTGGGGATTGGCGGAGGCTTTATTATGGTGCCGGGGATGATGTGGCTGTTTGGGGCTTCTGCTCATGTAGCGGTAGGCTCTACCCTGCTTGCCATGCTGCCTATTGCCACGGTGGGTGCTATCATTAAGCTATCGCAGGGATTTGTTTTCCCGATGGCGGGCTTGATTCTGGGAATTGGAACCGCGGTTGGTGCCCAGTTAGGGGTTAAGGTGTCAAGATATTTGTCACCTACCATGCTAAGAATTCTCTTTTCCATCCTGTTTATCATCCTGGCTTTCGACTATCTCTATCCGCTCGTGAATGTCTAGACATATTGATTGCTTTAAGTTTCTGTTCCCGAATGCCGATAATGATTACAGGACGAATTGGGGAGTGATGATTTCTGTGAAGGAAAAATCAGCAAAAAACAACCCGTTAGAAAATCTGTGGTTGTGGATACTACTCTGGGGGTTGGTTGTAATAAATCTATTTGCAATTTTTACGATATTACACGGTTTTTCCATACTGCTTTTACTGCTTTCAAGTGCAGTGTTCCTGGTGGGGATAGGTGTTATTTTTTACCGGGCGAATAAGCCCGTTGAAGAGGTCGTCTCGAATGCAGTCAAGCAGGAAGTTGTGCAACTGATGGAAGAGATCCGACCGGTCTGTGACGAGGTGTTTACCCGGGAGGTAGAACGACTTGCCGGTCCGGTTATTGAAGGCATTGAAGAAGAGTTTGCTCGTAGTCTGGAATGGCTATGGCAGGATACGGATGCGTTCCTGCAGCGGATGAATGATGAAGTTAGTGAAGTGAAAAGCGGCATAAAAATGATGGGCAATATTAATGAAAGCCGCGCGAAAACCTTGCGCATGATGGAGGAAACCATTGCGATGATCCAAAAGTCTATCCAGGGACTTTTGGATCATCAGGAAGAAGATACGCTTGCGCTCAAACGATGTACTGATGCAAAAGCTGCGGAACTGGAAACAGCCATGGAAACGGAGAAGGATATTTTTTATGATTATGTACAAAAGCTTCTCGTTACCCAGCTATCAGACCGATCACAGGGGGCAGAAGCCTTGAATGTGGACAGACTGGGGGACCAGTTCTCTGGCGTAGTGGAAAAATCAGTGGAGAGCAGACTAGCTATGTTTGAGGAAGGATTAATTCGGGATATTGAGAATATTTCCGGTGATATAGTGGGAAAAATGCAAAAAGGCACGTTGTTGGTGCTAAATCTGTTTAGAGAATTTGAAAATCTGATAGATCAAATGTTTGAGGAGTATCGGGGAGAAAACGGTCTAGCCTTACGGCGTTTAGCCGAGGTTCGTCCCCAAATAGCGAGTCTTCGGAAAGAAGCCAATGAATTATTGGTCAGTCTGGCCTGGCAGGACATCATGCAGGAAAAGCGCTGTCATGAAATACAGGAGCAACTGAATGAGATGCGGGATGAACTGCTGAACAATGTTGGGGAAGATGTGTTGGAATATGTGGCCAGAATTGTGTCCGAACAGGTCCCCGCGCTGGAAGGTTTATCCGTTGATGGGTCAGGTACAAGTCTGTTTAAGACGATTATGAATGCGGAGTGTGTTTATCAGGTTTATCAGAGCGGTCAGATGCTGGATACGATTCAGGATGGCAGTTACGTATTGTTACAGTTCCTTACGCCTGTGGAGATGTTTGTGAACGGTTTTGTAGAGCCTGATGAAGCGAGGCTTCAAAAACGGCAGACATTGAAAAACCCTATAAAAAATGGCCGTTTTGATCTGCTGTGGCAGCAGGTCCAGGAGAGTGCAGCAGCTTTTGACCCTGTTTTGGTAAAAGGGTTAGAGGAAGTATTCCCCCGGGATTTCATGATGTTCTGCAGCAGTGCTCGTGTCAGGCGAAGTCCTGCTGATCTTAATCAGGCTGCCTGGATGATTTTTATGGATCTGGCAGAGAACCAGGAGTCTGATACAGATGATTCTATGCTAGTAGCACTTTTGCTCTATATGCATATGTTACGCAATCGTTATATCCACCCGTTAAAAAGTGCGCCTGTTTCTCTTGCAGAGAGTGATGATCTTGAGGTCATGCGTTCCTGTGCTTATCGAAGCATTCAGTTATTGATTCAATAAGGTTGCTTTACCTACAGCCTGTTAATAGGTACAATGGTGGGGAATAAATAAAAAGGAGAGTAATGCATGATTCCATTGCGAGACAGTACGTTCAGCAAGCATTTTCCAATAATTACGGTTTGTTTAATTATCGTTAATGTACTTATATTTATTTTTGAAATGTCTCTGGGGCCAGAAGGGATGAACCAGCTGTTCTATATGTTTGGGCTGGTACCCGCAAAATATGCGAATTATCAGGGGCCGCTGACCGGATATCTTCCGTTTGTAATGTCTACCTTTTTACATGGCAGCTGGATGCATGTAATTGGTAATATGTGGATATTATGGTTGTTTGGAGATAATGTAGAAGACAAAATGGGGAAGATTCGGTTTTTAGCTTTTTATTTAATAGCAGGTATTTTAGCCGGCCTCACGCATTATGCCATAAGCCCAGCTTCACAGGTCCCGGTTGTAGGTGCTTCAGGCGCTGTAGCCGGTGTGATGGGGGCCTATTTCCTGATGTTTAGAAAGGCCAAAGTCCTTACATTTGTGCCGCCTTTCTTTTTGTTCAATCTCCCCGCGTGGATCTATCTGGGCTTTTGGGCGGTATCACAGCTTTACTGTGGAACATCTGGTTTAATCAATTCAGATGCGTGTGGGCAGATTGCCTTCTGGGCACATATCGGAGGCTTTGCAGCCGGCATGCTGTTATATCGTTTGTTCATTCCCCGAGAAGATGGGATCTATGTCAAAGACTATCGGCGTTATTAAACACCCGTGGCCGTAAGCCACAACCAAATGATGTAAATAGGTGAGGAGTGAGGGGTCAGGAGCAAAAGATTAGAAGAAACAGAGAAAACCGAATCCTAACCCCTAACCCCTAACGAAAAAGTCCGCGAAGGTCCTTAAGGTCCGTGTAGCCCGCGTCTATTAAAAGAATCAGCGTAAATATGTGTCCGTTAAAAACCTATTTTATTACTAATATACCAAAAGAACCGTCCCCGTGTCTCCCCGTGTCTCCTTATCGAATTAACCACCCATGGAAATCAACGTGTAAGCGAAAAGGGAACGATTTTAACGCAGATTTACGCTGATTACCGCTGATGAACGCTGTTTATAATATTAATAAAAAGAACAGCGAAAATCAGCGGACATCAGCGCTAATCAGCGTTTTCGGTTCCTATTTTCTAATTAATATATCATTAGAACCGCCTTTGTGATATATCAGAACTGCTGCAGCGATTCGCTGGTTGCGGCAATCAGCTTGGCGGATAACTGGTCATTGAAACCGGTTAGGTCTGCTTCAGCCTGCAGGAAATGAATGGTGTTTTCAATACGTTTTTGACTCTCTTTAATATCTGACCAGTGTTGTTCTTCTTCATATAAATTCATGCAGTCCTGCAAATCATTGGCGCGTCCTGTTTGCAGATAGTATTTAAAATTGGTCAGAACTTCTGTGTCGTGATAGTCGGGATGAACATAACTCTTCATTAGGATGTATTCGTAGATCTCCAGTATGGCTTTGGTAGATTCTAATTTCGCGGTTGCTTCTTCGATGTCGTCCAGACAGCGTTCGATCAAGTGGTTGTAGTACAACTCCCACTCCTTTAGTGCTTCTTTATATCTTTCTGAGGCCTTTTCATATTCCCGATATTGGATAAAATAAATTTTGAGTTTGTGACCGAAAGTGTTGCATTCGTCGATATAATTCTTTTGTTTGGCACGCGCTGTACCGAGTGCCCGAATACTGTTGAATTGCATTTCTGGCTCGGATGGCTTTTTCGGACGATCTGGGCGTGGCAATGGTGCAGAGGGTGCGATATTGTCTTGAGCTAATAATTGATTGCGATGTTCTATGAGCAATTGTAAATAGTGACACTGTCGATGAATGCGATGAATATGTCCCATAGCGTTGATACACATCCCGATATCTTTGATGATTATGTCGATGGTAGGAGTCGTTTTTTTAGGACTTTTGCGGGTTTTATAATATTTTTGTAAATCTTTATCAAATTTGATGTTTTTATGCAGAGTAAATAATACAGCAAAATCGACAGATGTAATCGGATTTTTACCACTATTGTCAGTTTTGTCGATAAAAAGTTGCGTGTTCGTCGGACCATAATAATAAGGACCAAGACAATCAATGAATGGGCTATTCTGAAGTATTTCCAGGTCCTGGTCTATACCCATTTCCTGTCTCATTAAATCCAACCATTGGTTCAATGATGATTCTGGCGTATCCTCGCTCATGGACCATTCCTGCATTTGCCGGTACGTTGCCAGACTAATCCTAATGTAAGAATTATAATAATAAAACAGTATCCGTTCCGGACTACAGTTAATAAAGGTTGAAAGGTCTAAATAATGGGATTCATCTTTGTTAATCAACCGCAGTAACATATTGTGCCTCCTTTTTTAAAATAATGAAATATAAATAATTTCTATATATTTCCAAATATTCCTTCCTAAACAAGAAAATTTTATTAAAAAAGTTTTTCTCCGTTGTAGATATTCACTAAAAGTAACTGAAAACTATGCTTTCGGGTTGGTTTTTGTTAAGCTAAAAAAGAGTAAGCATTAAAAAACTATTGTGAGGAGAGCAACCTATGGTAAAGGCAGTATTATTTGATCTGGATGGTACGCTTCTGGATATTGATATGGATGTGTTTTTGCAGTATTATTTCAAAGCCATGGCGAAAATGGCTTATGCGAAGGGTTTTGGTGATCCAACTCAACTAATTGAACGGGTTAACCGAGCTACGTGGAAAATGATTGCCGATTGCAGCGGAGAAAAGACTAATCAGGAGAGCTTTATGGAGGACTTCCTGGTTGACTGGCCTTTTTCGAAAAAGGAGTCCGAGGCGTTTTTTGATGAATTCTATGTACGGGAATTTCCACTTTTGAAGAGCTACACACAGTCGTTTATCGGTGTCAGAGGAATGATGGAGGGACTGTTTGAAAAGGATGTAAAGGTGGTCATAGCGACCCAGTCTGTTTTTCCTTATCGCGCTATTCATAATCGGATGGAGTGGGCGGGCATTGCTGATTTTCCTTATACGTTGATTACTTCTTATGAAAGCATGCATTACTGTAAGCCATATCCGGCGTACTATCAGGAGATTGCCGAGCGTATCGGGGTGGATCCCAAGGATTGTTTGATGGTTGGCAATGATACAGGAGAAGACCTCCCGGCTGGAAAACTGGGCATGAAAACCTTTCTCCTAGAGGACCGCATGATCGACAAAGGAGATAGCCCCTATGACCCTGACGCTCGAGGCAAACTCCCAGCTTTCTTCCAATATCTCAAGGCAATAATGTGACACAGGGGGATGCATTTGGTGTGGTATTCCTGATAAAGAGGAGAGTAAAGGGGCATTCTAATGTATCATAAGGGAGGTGGGTGATGGTGGCAAAAAAGAAGAAAAAGAAAAAGCCAGAGGTCTTATCGGAACGGGATGTCTTGAAGCTGGAAATTGCCAGGGAGCTTGGCATATGGGAGCAAATCGAAGTGGAAGGCTGGGAGTCTCTGACCAACGCGACCTGTGGAAAGATTGGCGGGATAATGAAACAGCGTCTTAAGGAAAAAAGGGCGCTGGAAGCAAACGCAGCAGGTACTGAAAATGGAAATTGACGTATTATGCCCGGTTTTACCGGGTTTTTTATTTGGGGCTTTCTGTCTGTTTAAAATGTTGTTTTTCTTTTATAATAATAATTGGAATGCAATACCTGTGTTCCAGACAACAAATATACAGGGAGTTATGAGATATGAATGAAATTGAAAAAGTACGCAGTTATCTGAAGGAAAAGAATTCGGATTTACATATTATCGAGCTGGATGCCAATACGGCAACGGCCGAACTGGCTGCGCAGGCGCTGGGGACAGAGGTGGGACAGATTGCAAAATCAATTCTTTTCAAGAGTAAACAGGAACAGTATCTGATGGTTGTTTCGGCAGGTGATGTGCGCATGGATACGAAGGTAATCAAAAAAGAAGTGGGGTCCAAGGTTCGTATGGCTAATGCGGAAGAAGTCCTTGAAATGACGGGCTTTCAGCCAGGCGGTGTTTGTCCGTTTGCCCTCCAGCGCGAGGTGGGCATTTATCTGGATGAGAGCCTGAAGCGTTATGACGTTGTTTATGCGGCAGCGGGTACAGCAAATACCGCACTTCCGATTACCTTTGAACAGTTGAAGGAAATTACCGGGGGCAAGCCCTGCAGATTTTCGGCTTAACTTAATTAGAAAATAGAAATTTTAGAACGCTGATTGTCGCAGATTCACGCTGTTTTTTTATTATTCTAATGAATCAGCACAAATTATAAAAAACACCGTAATCTTCGTTTATTTAAGATGCTTCTGATTTCTCTATGGCCGCAGGCAACAACCACCGATGAAAATGGGTGAAGGGTTAAGAGTATTAGGAGTTATAGTGATGTTTTAACTATAAATACTTTTACCCAATTAAAAAAACAGCGTGAATCTGCGAACATTAGCGTAAATCAGCGTTCAAATCGTTCCCCTCGCTTGCTAGTCTTCCTATTTTTATCACTGGTTGCGTGTGCTCATTGAGTATGGCTCGGGCATGAGGGGGTTAGCAGGATGCATCAGTTATAAAGGAGAATTTTCATGGGACAGGGATTTGTACATTTACATAACCATTCGGAGTATAGCCTTCTTGATGGGGCTTGTCGTATTAAGGATATGGTTGGGCAAGCTGTAGAATTGAATATGCCAGCGTTGGCGATTACGGATCATGGGGTGCTTTACGGGGTTATTGATTTTTATCGGGAAGCGAAAAAACAGGGCATTAAGCCCATTATTGGCTGTGAGGTTTATGTGGCGCCGCGCAGCCGGCTTGATAAAGAAACCAGGATTGATGATAACCCGTATCATCTGGTGTTGCTGTGCAAAAATGAAGTGGGCTATCAAAACCTGATAGAAATGGTGAGCCGGGCTTATCTGGAGGGCTTTTATTATAAACCCAGGGTGGACTGGGAACTGCTGGAAAAACATCACGAAGGTTTAATCGCGATGACGGCGTGTGTGGCCGGTGAAATTCCGCAGCTCATTTTGCGCGGAGATGCGGCCGGGGCTCGAGCGCGAATAGAAGAATACCGGGCACTTTTTGGACCGGATAATTTTTATCTGGAGGTACAGAATCATGGCATGGATGAAGAGGCCCAGGTTCGTCGTGCTTTTTATCAGCTAAGTGAAGAAACCGGGGTTCCGATTGTTGCAACCAATGATCTGCATTATCTGAAGCGGGAAGATGCAGCCATTCATGATGTATTGTTGTGCATTCAGACGGGTAAGGTCGTCAGTGATGAAGATCGAATGCGATTCCCGGGACCAGAGTTTTATATGAAGAGCGAAGAGGAGATGCAGGCGTTATTTGCGGACCATCCGGAGGCATTGATCAACAGCCTTAAGATCGTAGAGGCCTGTAACATCGAGTTTCGTTTTGGTGAATTTCATCTCCCTTATTTCCCTATTCCCGAGGGGTATGATCCGGAGAGCTATTTGCTCAAGCTGGTGAACGAAAGGTTTGAACAAAAATTTCCTAGGCCCGAACCGATGGTGCGGGAAAGACTGGATTATGAACTGCGCATTATCAACCAAATGGGTTTTGCGGAATACTTCTTAATCGTGCAGGACCTGGTGAACTGGTCAAAAGACAATGATGTTCCGGTGGGACCGGGCAGAGGCTCGGCAGCAGGCAGTCTGGTCTCTTATGTGCTGGGGATCACGTCATTAAATCCGCTGACCTATGATCTGCTTTTTGAGCGATTTTTGAACCCGGAACGAGTGAGCATGCCAGATATTGATCTGGACTTTTGTTTTGAAAAACGGGAACGGGTTATTCAACATATCATTGATACCTATGGGGCAGATAAGGTGTCGCAGATTATTACCTTTGGAACCATGGCAGCTCGGGCTGCTATTCGGGATGTGGGACGGGCCTTGGATATTTCTTATGGAGAGGTGGACAAGGTTGCCAAGATGATCCCGACCGAGTTAGGGGTAACCATTGATCGATCTCTGGAGATTTCTCCAGATCTCATGCAGGCCTATGAAAATGATTATGATACACGCAAGATGATTGATATTGCTCGTGGCCTGGAGGGCATGCCCCGGCATGCATCCATACATGCTGCCGGAGTTGTGATTGGAAGAGAGCGCTTGAGTTCGCTGCTTCCTTTGCAGAAGACGGCAGATGGGCATGTGGTGACGCAGTTCGCCAAAGAAACGGTAGAGGATATCGGGCTTTTAAAAATGGATATCCTGGGATTGCGTACCCTGACGGTGATTGATCGCGCACTGGATATCATAAAAAAGACACAAGGCATAGAGATTGATCTTGACCATTTATCGCTGGATGACGAGAAGGTTTATAAATTGCTGCAGGAAGGAGACACCACCGGTGTGTTCCAGCTCGAAAGCGATGGCCTGCGGCGTATCCTGATGGAAATGAAACCGAATCGCTTTGAGGACCTGATTGCAGTCATTGCACTCTACCGGCCTGGACCGTTGGGCAGCGGGATGGTGGAGGACTTCATAAACTGTAAGCACGGAAAACAGGAAATTGTGTACCCTCATCCGATGCTGGAGGGTATCCTAAAGGAAACCTACGGGGTTATCCTGTACCAGGAACAGGTTATGCGAATTGCCAGTGAAATGGGGAATTTTACCCTGGGAGAAGCAGATGTACTGCGGCGTGCCATGGGAAAGAAAAAGGTCAGTGAACTGATGGCACAGCGTGATAAGTTCTTGCAGGGATCAGCGGAGAATGGGATTGCAGAAGATATTGCAGGACATCTTTTTGATCTGATGGAGAGCTTTGCAGGCTATGGCTTTAATAAAAGTCATTCTGCTGCGTATGCTCTGATTTCCTATCAAACAGCCTATATCAAAGCACACTATCCAGTAGCATACATGTGCGCATTTTTGAGTAGTGTGATTGATCATCAGGATAAAGTGGTATTTTATATAAAAGAGTGTAAAAAAGCGGGGATAGAGATTCTGGCACCAGACATCAATGAGAGCTATGAAAACTTTACTGCTGCGGAAGGAGCCATTCGGTTTGGACTTGGGGCCATTAAGAATGTTGGGGTAAATGCGGTAAAAAGCATCGTGACGGTGCGAAAAGAGACTCCCTTTGTCTCTTTATTCGACTTCTGTAGACGGGTGGAACTGTCGCAGATAAATAAACGGGTGATGGAAAATCTGATCGCTGCCGGTTGTTTTGATTCGCTGGGAATGACCCGCAAACAGGCAATCTCGATTATGGATGAATGTATGGAACTGGCCCAGCAGGTCAAAGCCAGTGAAAACTCCAATCAATTGTCTCTTTTTGGAGAAGTTGATGTATTGGTAGAGGAACCAAAGATTCGTGTCAAAGGGGAAATGGATCAGCGAGAAAAACTGAATTGGGAGAAGGAAGTCCTGGGTTTTTATGTATCTGAAAATCCGCTGGATTCCTATAAAGAAGTCATTCATCTGGTGAGTACTGCGGACATCACCGAGGTGCTGAACGGACGGGAGGAAGACTATGTCAGATTGGCTGGAATACCGACGAATCTGAGTAAAAAAATCAGTCGAAAGGGCGATCCCTATGCGCGCTTTCTCATGGAAGACTCCGGGGGGAGGATGGAGATGATGCTGTTTGCTTCGGTTTATCATCAGAATATACGACTTCTGGAAGGAGAACAGCCTGTCCTTCTGGAGGGATTTGTGGATCGCAGGGATGAACCCCCAAAGGTTTCGGTTCGCCGGGTACAACCTCTCCAGGATCAGGTAGTTCAATTGCATCTTCGTATTCCTTACGAGAAAACGGATGCGGAGGGGAAACAGGAATTGGTTGCTACTCTGCGGAAACATCCAGGATCTGTTAATGTTATCCTTCATCTGCCGGACCGACGGGTGATTACCATGGATGAAAAATTCGATGTAGAGGCAAGTTTGGATCTCAAAAAGGAATTTATCAACTTGTATGGAAAAAATGAGGTATGGTTTCATTGACGATAAATATGAAGGAAGAAAATGCATGAATGAGAGTGGTTTCGGAGAAAACTATATTGTGGTGAAGGCTTAGGGAAATGGGGTAACAATTATTGGTTTGACTCGTGGAGGGGATACCAAATTACGCGTCTATTAATATTTGTGGGGGTGTATCGGTGCAAAAACTGGCAGTACTGACGAGCGGGGGGGATGCCTCGGGGATGAATGCGGCCATTCGTGCTGTTGTGCGAAGTGGCATTTATCAGGGGATGGAGGTATATGGTGTTTATCAAGGATATTCGGGCTTGATTGAAGGGAACTTGAAGAAAATGTCTGCCGGTTCCGTGGCAGATATTATTCAACGAGGGGGAACCATCCTGCAAACATCCCGGTCGGAAAGCTTTAGAACCCCTGAAGGAAGAGAACAAGCCCGATTTTCGCTGGAGGCATTGGGGATCGAAAACCTGGTTGTTATCGGGGGGAATGGGAGCTTGAAGGGGGCTTATGAATTTAGTAAGTCGGGGATTAATGTGGTGGGTATTCCTGGTACGATTGATAATGATGTTGTATATACCAATTCCATTGGTTTTGATACAGCTGTAAATACGGTACTTGAAGCGGTTAACCGGATTCGTGATACAGCCAGTTCTCATGGACGTAATTTTATTGTTGAAGTCATGGGCAGAGATTGTGGAGAGATTGCGTTAGCTGCGGGAGTGGGCGGCGGAGCGGAGTCGATCCTTGTTCCGGAAATTGAAACTGACATGAAGAAGCTGATTGAAAAGATTAACCAGGGGGTGGCCAGAGGAAAGGCGCACTCCATAATTATTGTGGCCGAGGGGATGTATCCGATCATGGAACTGCGGGATCTGATTGAGGATGCGACTGGTCATGATACCCGGGTGACGATACTGGGGCATACACAGCGTGGAGGGACGCCAACGGCAAGAGATCGTATCCTGGCATCCTGTATGGGGCATCGTGCAGTGGAGCTTATTGCAGAGGAAAAAAGGAATCAAATGGTGGCAAGCGATGGCAGCCGAATCTTTTCCATTCCTCTATCGGAAGTCATCAACGGCACCAAAACCCCGGAACTTGGAATGTTCGAATTAGCTAGAATACTTTCTATATAAGGGAAATAAATAGAACACGGATACCACGGGGGTGACAGGGGGACGGGGTTGTTGGCACACTTTTGCAGATGTCAACATACGTTCTTTCTTTGACAAGTGCAGTGTGACAACAACCCCGTCCCCCTGTCACCCAATTTAATATGAGGTGATGGTTATGAGGAAAACGAAGATTATTTGTACGATTGGGCCTGCGAGTGAGAATAAGGAAACCTTAATGCAGATGATTCAGAATGGAATGAATGTTGCTCGTTTAAATTTTTCTCATGGCGTCTATGAAGAACATGAGAATCGTATCAAAAGGGTTCGTGAAGCAGCACGTGTTTTGCAAAGGCCAGTGGCGGTTATGCTTGATACCAAGGGACCGGAAATTCGAACCGGTTTTCTTCGGGAAAAAAAGGTACGGCTAATCACCGGGCAGCACTTTGTGCTAACGACGCGTGAGGTCGAAGGAACAGCTGATGAAGTGCAGATTACTTATTCAAATCTGCCCCAGGAAGTTGAAAAGGGAATTACGATTCTTCTTTCAGATGGGCTGATCAATCTTTTCGTTGAAGAAACCACAGACACAGACATTATTTGCACCGTGGTGAATGGCGGCGAACTGGGCGAAAAAAAGGGGGTTAATGTACCCGGTGTTCGAATCAATTTGCCATTTCTAAGCGAGAAGGATAGAGAAGATCTTAACTTTGGTATCGATCAAGCAGTTGACTATATTGCGGCTTCTTTTGTACGTTGCGCAGAGGATGTTTTGGAAATAAGGCGCATTGTTGAGGAACGTGATGCTGATATTGAAATTATTGCCAAGATCGAGAGCCAGGGTGGGGTGGATCATCTGGAAGAAATCATTCAGGTTGCTGATGGGATTATGGTTGCCCGAGGGGACCTGGGCGTAGAAATTCCTCCGGAAGAAGTCCCCCTGGTGCAAAAGTTGCTGGTTGAAAAATGTAATACTGCCGGGAAAGTAGTCATTATTGCTACCCAGATGCTGGATTCCATGATTCAAAATCCACGGCCTACCCGTGCGGAGGTATCAGATGTGGCGAATGCGATCTATGATGGGGCAGATGCAATTATGCTTTCCGGGGAAACAGCTGCTGGTAAATATCCAGTGGAAGCCGTTGAGACGATGGCACGCATTGCTGGCAGAACCGAGGAAGTATTACCTTATTCGGAGATATTGCGCAAAAAGCGACGTCAGGGAATTTTGTCTGTTACGGACTCTATCAGCTATGCGACCTGTGCGACAGCGAGTAGTTTGGGGGTCACAACGATTATTACCGGAACCCAAACAGGAACGACTGCTCGAATGGTGTCAAAATATCGACCCGCAGCGGACATTATTGCCGTAACCCCAAAAAAACGAATTTTAGCAAAATTAGCGCTGGTATGGGGGGTGCATCCGGTGCTGGCGCAGGAAACCAGCGGCACCGATCAACTTATCGATGAATCATTGCGAATATGTGAAAAAATAGGGTATATCAAGCAGGGAGATATGGTCGTTTTAACGGCCGGAAGTCCCACAGGATTTTCGGGGGGAACGAATTTGTTAAAGGTACATGTTGTTGGAGACGTACTGGTTAAAGGAACTGGGATTGGGCATCATGCGGTGAGTGGAAGCATCAAAGTGATCCTGCATGATGAGGATCTTTCAAAAGTGGTAAACGGAGATATTTTGGTAACGATTGGGGCTTTTCCGGCGCTTGTCCCGATTCTGGAGAAAGTCCAGGCACTGGTGGCGGAAGAGGGAGGGCTGACTTCAGATGCAGCCATTATAGGTTTGAATATGGGGATTCCGGTCATCGTTGGTGCCACAGATGCCACCAAAATTCTGAAAGACGATATGGTGGTGACCATTGATACAAGGCATGGAAAAATTTACAATGGGGTCACCAAAGTCGAATGATGTCCTGCGAAAATGTCTGGTGGAAAGGCGATTCCTGAAAAGGGAATCGTCCTTTTTTTTAGAATAACCGTCAGAAAATTTATAATAATTCGAAAATGAGCAGGAATTTCAGGATCTATATAGAACATATCTACCTTGTGTGCGGAAATAAGAGTACGAATCAATGTAATTGATCTATTAAAAAAACAGGAGGGAACAAAACACATGAAAATTATGGTGTTAGGTGCAGGAACGATGGGAGCAGGAATCGTACAGGTGGCTGCTCAAGCGGGGATGGATGTCGTGGTCAGAGATATCAAGCAGGAGTTTGTTGATCGAGGCATCCAGATGATTAACCGTAATCTGGAAAAAGCAGTCAGCAGAGGGAAAATGACTGCTGATGATAAGAATGAAGTGATGTCAAAAATTACGGGTACAGTAGATTTGAAACAGGCTGCTGACTGTGATCTGGTCATTGAGGCTGCCGTTGAGATTATGGATATTAAAAAGGCGATTTTCAAAGAGTTAAATGAGATTTGCAAACCGGAATGCATTCTGGCTTCCAATACGTCGGCGCTCAGTGTGACGGAGATTGCTGCTGCTTCTGGACGTGCAGATAGAATGATTGGGATGCATTTCTTCAACCCGGTTCCAGCGATGAAGCTTGTTGAAATTATTCGCGGTGCAACAACAAGTCAGGAGACCTTTGATAAGGTTAAAGAGGTTACCGGGCAAATGGGAAAAACATCGGTTGAAATCAATGAAGCACCTGGTTTTGTTGTAAATCGTTTGCTGATTCCTATGATTAATGAAGGGCTTTATGCACTAATGGAAGGTGTGGCAAGTGCAGAAGATATTGATACCTCAATGAAACTAGGGGCAGGACATCCGATGGGACCTCTGGCACTGGGAGATCTGGTAGGACTGGATATTTGCCTGGCGATTATGCAAACCCTGCATAAAGAATTTGGAGAGGACAAATACCGTCCTTGTCCGTTGATGGTTAAACTAGTACGGGCTGGAAAACTGGGTCGGAAAACAGGTGAAGGGGTATTCAAATACTAAAAAACTTTGGATGAAATAATAAACGGGAGATCCCTGCGGATCTCCCGTTTAAACGTTACTCATAAAACTCTGCTCATGGAATAACGTTCATTTCATAAACAGATCAATGTCTAGTGGCTGATATCTATTTGATATGGTCAGTGAAGAAAAGCAACAGGTCATCACGCATCGTAAGATTCAGTATCCGATCAGAATCAAGCATTTAGACCTTGATTAATGAGTGGTTAATCAAGCTATTTGTGCCTTACCTACAAACAATACCAGGCGCACTAACCAATGACATTTAATGAACAACGTTATAATCACTTATTTTCCCTTAAATTCAGCTGGTCTGTTTTCGAGGAAAGCCTTCATACCTTCCTTCTGATCTTCGCCGGAGAACAGCATAGACCAAGCGATTTGCTCGGAGCGGCAACCGGTCTTAATATCAGTGTTCATCGAGTTATTCACGGCCTGTTTTGCTTCCCGCAGAGCCAGAGGAGATTTCTTCGAAATCTTCTTAGCATACTTTTTAGCTGTTGCCATAACTTCTTCAGTAGGAACAGCTACATTAGCAATGCCAACTCTTTCAGCGGTCTTGCCATCAAAGAAATCACCTGTGAAGATAAATTCTTTGGCTTTGTTGATCGCTGTCATACGCGGCAGTCTCTGCGTTCCACCAGCACCCGGGAAGATCCCAATGTTGATCTCGGGTAATCCCAGGGTTGCATTTTCAGCAAAAACATGAATATCACAGGCAATCGCCAGTTCCAGTCCGCCACCCAGTGCCAGACCTTGGACAGCAGAGATTGTTGGTTTGTGATTGTCTTCTATCATAAAGACAGTTTTATGAACTTTATCCAAGAAGTCACGGGCTTCGAAAGCATTGAATCCGTTAACAGCTTTGATGTCTGCGCCAGCTGCAAAAGCCTTTTCGTTACCAGTGATGATTATGACCTTGACCTCTGGATCAAGATGGAATCCTTCCAGAATTTCATAGGTATCTTCAAGAAGCTGTACATTAACAGCGTTGAATGCCTTGGGACGATTCAGTTGGACAATACCGATGCCGTTTTCCACGGTTGCCAGAGCTGTTTCATATTGTTTATCTCTATATGACATAAGAATGCCTCCCCAGTTGTCTATCAATGGTGAGTCAGGAAAAACTTCCTGACTCACAGCATACATTTAAAATCTGTGCTTATTTTTTGGTGTAATCGAAGAAACCTCTTTTGGTCTTTTGTCCCAGCCAGCCAGCACGTACATACTGTTTCAGGTTAGGAGCGGGGCGATATTTGCTGTCGCCGGTTTCGGAATATAGAGTGTTCAGAACTGCCAGAGCGATGTCCAGGCCAACCATGTCAGCTAACTGGAAGGGACCCATCGGCCAGCCAGCACCCAGTTTCATAGCTTTGTCGATATCTGCAGGTTCTGCAAGTCCTTCATAAGCAATGAAGCAAGCTTCGTTCAGGCCTGGGCAGAGAATTCTGTTAACTACGAAACCAGGACCTTCTTTAACTGGAACAGGTTTTTTGCCGATTGCTTTGGCCAGTTCCATAACGATAGCAACAGTTTCTTCGGAAGTCTGCAGTGCGGGAATGACTTCAACCAGAGCCATAACCATTGCAGGATTGAAGAAATGCATGCCGATAACTTTGTCTGCTCTCTTTGTGATGGCAGCAATTTCAGTGATGGACAAAGAAGAAGTATTGGTAGCGATGATAACTTCTGGTCTGAGCATTGCATCCAATTTGGTGTAGATGTCTTTTTTAACTGCCATGTTTTCAAAAGCAGCTTCGACTACGAAGTCAACGTCAGCTACATCGTCCATGTTTGCAGTTGCGGTAATGTTTCCAAGTACGAAATCTTTTGCGCCAGCGGGAGCCTGTCCTTTGGACTCTGCTTTTTCCAAGCCTTTGCCCATTTTCGCAACAGCACCGTCTACGATTTCTTGTTTGATATCATAGAGAACGACCTTTTTGCCTGCGCCTGCTAATGCCCAAGCGATTCCAAAACCCATTGTTCCTGCACCTAATACAGCAATTTTGTTAATTTCCATTGAAATTAACCCCCTTTATATAATAATTTTTTTGAGAACTATGTTATAAATTGAAACTAGCCAACTTGTCCAGAACCACCTCCTTAACATATTATGGTCGCAGTAGACACTGCAATAATTTAGATGCAAGAAGCATGCCATATTTTAAAGAAATGTCTTACTGTGAGCCACTCCTTAAATAATCGACTTTTTTGGGGTTAGGACTTCAACTGGCGATAAACCTGTGTGTCGCGCAGAAGAAACAACATATTATGAGATAACCTATAAAATGCATGTTAAAAACCGTGTCTCACACAAGAGACATGTCTCGATTAAGAGACAGAAATTTAACTGGTGATTTCGTATTTGTTTATTTTTCGGTATAAAACAGAGCGATGAATGCCTAACATTTCAGCTGCTTTGGTTCGATTTCCATTACACTTATCCAGCATGGATGCAACAATTTGCTTTTCGTGTTCTTCCATCAGTTGTTCCAATGAACCGGTCATGGTAACTTGCATGTTAGGTTGATTGATAATACGAGTCGGTATATGTTCCGCGAAAATACGACTCCCATCACAGAAGTTAATCGCACGTTCCAGCGTGTTTTCTAGTTCGCGTATATTACCGGGCCAAGAATAATTTATAAAAGCTTCCATTACCTCTGCTGATATATCATTTACACTGCTATGTAAGGTATGATTCAAACGATTAAACAATGTCTTACACAACAGAGGGATATCGTTTTTCCGTTCTCGCAGCGGCGGAATTGTCAACACGATGACATTTAACCGATAAAATAGATCTTTTCTAAATTCCCCTTGTTCTACCATTTGGCTGAGGTTCTGATTAGAAGCAGCGATGACGCGCACATTAACAGGAGTAGTATGTATGCCACCGACACGCTCGACTTCTTTTTCCTGTAAAACCCGCAGAAGCTTGGCTTGCATGGATAAGAACATGTCGCCAATTTCGTCCAGGAAGATTGACCCCTGATTGGCAAGTTCGAATTTTCCTGGTTTGCCTTCCTTACGAGCACCTGTGAAGGCTCCTTCCGCATATCCAAATAGTTCTGATTCCAGAAGCGTTTCCGGTACCGCTGCACAATTCACACGAACAAAAGGGCCTTTGCGACGATCACTCAGGTTATGTACGGCATGTGCGAAGATTTCTTTCCCAGTACCGCTTTCTCCCGTGATTAAAATCGTAGATACGGTTCGAGCAGCCCGAATCGCCAGTTCCTTCTGCTTTACAATATTAGGTTCTTCTCCAACAATGTGATCGATGTAGTATTTCGCTGTGCCTGTTTTATACGCTTCCACCACGGTGCCCCAGTTATGTTCTTCCCGAACATAGGGATGGCTTTTGACGATAATACCCACGGTCTGTTTGTTTCGTATAATAGGGAGATATATTAATTCTAACTGTTTACCGCGTACTGTTACTAGTTCACCTGACAGGGGTTTGCCTTTTTCAAACGTATGGGAAAGGCTGGTATGAGGTAAAAGGGCTGCCAGCTCATCACCCAATTCACTGGTCGAAAGGCATTTAAAAAACTGATAGCAAACCTGGTTGGCAAAAATAATCTGTTTTTTGTTGTCAAAGATCACGATTCCCTCGTAGGGACTTTCGAGGAAAGAATTAAGCTGTTGATCTTTAAAGCTATCCGTTGTATTCATTACTGCATAGGCTACAAAATAACCCCTTGAAATTTCCACAAGGCCTTTATTAATCAGAACATTGTTCTTTCCTATTTATTATCATAACATATTGTTGACGTAATTTAATAAAAGAAAATTTCTATTTTGAGATATAAAGCAATAAATAATATAATAGAGACGTTTATCTGCAAAAAGAACAAGTCCATTTGGACTTGTTCTCGTCGTTTAGTCGCTAAAGACAAAGGAATTTTTAAAATTAATTGGTGAGTCGATGGTAGGTAGTTTGTAGTTTGGCTTGCTGAATTAGAACGCCTAGAGTCAGAGAATCAATGTACCCGGTTTCTTCCAGGGAGTGTGTCTTTTGAAATTCTATAATACGCTGATCATAATCCTGGCCTTTATTTGCGTCAACCTTATCTAACATAGATTCAACAACAGTTTTATCGGTTGCAGACATAGATTCAGTCGGGTTACTCTGATATTCTGTTTGTACTTCGTCTGAAGGGGTCTGATCTGGATTTTCTGTGCTGTTTTCCGGATCAGTCTTCTGTTCAGACAAAATAATACTGCTGTTTATGGCAGGGGACGAGAGGATCAATTTTACATTACCAACCATACCAAGTGTTATGCCGGTAATGAGTGCTGCAGATAATATAAAAGAAAAAAATACAATGTATTCTTTTTTCACAAAAAATCCCTCTCCTCAACAGATCTTATTAACATATTAAACCATTATTTTGTTTTAATCAATACGACTGAAAATGCCTTATGAGATTATGCAAAGTGGGAAGTGCCAAGGGGGGATGCAGATTTTCGACTTGCAAAATGTTTGGAAAATTGGAAATATATTTACAAATGAATTGGGATGGAGGTCCCCCCATCCCTTGTTGGTTTTAGTCTTTAATTAAAGAAACGGAAGTCGAATTAAACATGGCAAAGATATCGTCGCCTCCTTTTTTTCTCCAACCTGCAATATAAAATTCAAAATTGTTTGCTTAATTAGCCTTGCTGTTAAATTAAATGAAAGGTTAAGATGGTAACAACAGGAGGGTTAGATCATGAAAGCATTTCGATGGAAAGCGTTTGGAATTATTCTAATATGGTGTATCTTTGTTCTTGTTCCTGCAACAAGCGCTGCAGTTACGCAGGAAAACACCATTGTGAAGGTTGGAGAAGAGAGATGTGAGCTCTGTTTGATTAAGATTGACATGGATGACCCGTGTGTCCGAATTGATTCGGTGTTGGCAGGAGAGAGCGTAGGAGAGCAAAAAAAATTGCCTCAAATCCTTAAACGGGTGGAAAAACAAGGGGGGCAGATCATCGCGGCGATCAATGGGTCTTACTTTGAGCCTGATCAAAGCGGAAAAACCAGATTATGGAGTACCCTTCAGCGCCGGGGGAGTTTTGTTCATATCGGTGATTTCGGTACAGTTATGGGGGTGAATGGTGATGGAAAACTTACCTTTGCGCACATGGTGGTTAAAATAATTGGTCGAATCAAGGGCGAAAAAGATGAGCAGTCCTTTGATGTATGGGGATTGAATCATTCGTATATCGAAGATGAAGCGGTGGCAATTTTCACCTCTGCTTATGGGAAATATACACCCGAAGGAGAGCGATGGGCAATTACCGTAGAAAACAACCGGGTAATAGCAATCTCTACGGGAACTGTGCCCATTTCTGTAAATGGGTTTGTGGTTGTTACCGGTAGTCAGGAGAAGGTGGACCTTTTCCAGGAGGGGGAACAAGTGGAGTATGAACTGGCGTTTGTTGAAGCAGGTCGCCAGGATGGATATATATCAGGTGATTCATTGGACTGGTCGGAAATGAGAACGACGGTCGGAGCAGGTCCTTTGCTGATTAAACAGGGGGTAATTGTGCTTGATGCGGTCAAAGAAGGATTTCAAGAGGAAGAGTTTGTGTCTGAAAAAGCACTGTTTCGCAGTTTTATCGGCCAGGACATGGATGGCAGACTTGTGCTGGGGGTAGCACGTTTCGTGACCCTGCATGAACTCTCTCAAGCGCTTCTGGAAGAGGGACTCGTTGAGGCCATGAATCTGGATGGCGGCATTTCCTCTTCCATGATGCTGGGGGATGAAAGTCTGGTAGGACCGTACCGAAAAATTACAGATGCCATTGTGATAACAAGATTTGATGTCCCGCCAGTACGTGTATTTATTAATGAACAGGAACTGTTTTACGAAACAGATCCTGTTATCCAAAACAACCGCACACTAGTTCCTCTGGCAAAAACCTGCAAAGCACTGGGAGTGAACTATACTGTCAACGAGGACGAGGAACGGATTCAGATTAATAAAGGAAACACAACAGTTTCTTTCACTCTTGGTGATACCAATGTTCAAGTAAATGGAAAAGACCACCTCTTAGACACAGCTCCTTTCAAAACGGAAGAAAAAATCTATATCCCTCTCCGCTTTCTCGCAGAAGTCTTCGACCTTCAGGTTATCTGGCACCCTAGCCGGCAAATAACTCTGAACAATTAAGACCAGGGGTATGGGTAAGAAGTAAAAGGGGCTGGCCATTACGACTTGTTCCTTACTCTTTAATTCAATCATGGCAGGAGTGATATCTGTATGTTATACAAACTTCCTGATTATCTCATCGGTATCCCCGTACATATAATCAATAACAGGGATCTGGATCGTTGTATAAGCACCGGGATTTTGTTTCATGGTTGCCCGTGCAGATGCGACCATAATCTGGGCTGTCAGGGCAGGATTATTTATTTTCATATCAAATTTAAGCAACTGATTCTGGGTCGCGCCGGACACACCTTTTCTTTCCATAAATACGCCATGGCCCATGTCCATAACATCATCTACATTATCTACCTGGGTGACGTGTGTTTCATCATTGATAAAATACGGATCATTTTTAATGGTCTTTTCGACTACTGCAAAATCGGTGCCTTCATTCAGTTCTACATACACCATACGCCGATGAATACCTGTTCCGACCGGAATGGTTACTGATAAAGCATCGGCAACGCCATCCATAGCCTTAACCGCCACAGAATGTCCCATGCTCATACCAGGTCCGAAATTCGTATAGGTAAGCCCTTTTGGAGCCATAAACTCAAACATACAGCGAACCATAGAATCAGTTCCCGGGTCCCATCCTGCAGAAATAATGGCAACAGATTGATTCTGTTCAGCAACGTTTTGCAGATCCTTGCGCAGGTCGGCAAGCTGTCCGTGAATATCGTAACTGTCAACCGTATTAATACCCATAGATAATATCTTCCTGGCAAAGGCAGGAACAGAACGGGTGGGAGTACACAGAAGTGCTACATCTACTTCGCCTAGTTCTTTTATATCTGCAACGATCGAAACATTTGCAAGTTCTGGGTTGTCTTGTTTTAAAAGGTCATATCTTCTACTAACCACCCCGGTTAATTCCATGTCTGGAGCATTTGCTACTGCCTCCAGAGCGAAGCGCCCAATATTTCCATATCCCACTATTGCTAATTTGATTTTAGTGTTCATTATTCTTCTCCAATTCACCTGAAATTTTGCTTAGTATAACATGAAAAATGGGCTATCAAAACAAAACAGCAAGTATACATTATAAAATACAATAAACATAATACTATACTGACTATTAGGTATAGTTAATAAAAGGCTTTGGGGCGGTTTTGAAAAAAACTCCATATTATATATGTAATTAGAGGGCATTGATAGAAAAAATAATATAAAATCACTTTGATTGAATCAAGCTAAGACTATATCTGCTAGAAAACAATAAGGTATCAAACGGCAGTAAACATACAAAAGAATAAATTCAGAAAACAAGAAAGGGGCTTTACAGCCCCTATTTTACTGGTATGGTGCCAGAGGTGGGACTCGAACCCACACGCACTAGGCACACGATTTTGAGTCGCGCTCGTCTGCCAATTCCGACACTCTGGCAAAAATGTCTCGCTTTTCAACGCAAAGACTATTATAATGGGACATCGAACGAATGTCAAGCGGAGTATTATGGCAAAGCAACACATAACGATTGGTTGGACTTTTTGGATTTGAAATGGGTTTCATATCCATAGATGATGATATTCTATAACTTAAGTTTCGCACCCCGCAAAACCTGGATTCCCTGAATACTCTGATAGCCTCAAAGAACTAATAGAACTGGTTTTTAGACTAAATCCATATTGGCAACTCAACTTGCTTTATCGAGCTTTTT
>JAYEHK010000064.1:0-4473 GCA_034659475.1 Bacillota bacterium
AGTTGGTTAGTTGGTTAGTTGGACAGTTGGACAGTTGGACAGTTGGTTAGTTGGAACGGTTCAGAAGGGATGTCAATATAATTTCCTCCTCTTACACGGCAGACTATTTCAATAAGGAGTAAGGAGTTAGGGGTGAGGGGTGAGGGGTGAGGGGTGAGGGGTGAGGAAAATGTTTGACGCGAAGCGTCTAACCCCCTAACTCTTAACCCCTTACCCCTAACCAAAGCTAGGTTAATCCCTGCCGCGGAGCGGATCAGCGTGAGAACGGAACCAGACTCCAAAAGCAAAAAAGGTGCTAGGCTCTTAACTTATTCAGAAAATATAATTGGTTTCCATTACGTATTGCGAATAAGTTAGGAGCCTGGCTCCCTTCATGCAGCGTTACCACCCAATTATCTAGATACGCAGAGTTCCAATATTGTTGGGGTCAGATACCGCTTGCCCCATTCTACACCCTATTCAGTTTTCCAACTAACCAACTAACCAACTGACCAACTAACCAACTAACCAACTAACCAACTAACCAACTGACCAACTAACCAACTAACCAACTTTACGACGCATTATCTGTCTTTTACGAACTCGAAAGATTATATTCTCCTGCTTCCATGCATATATAAGAATAATAGTCAGTTCTGCGGGAGGGTGAGGATGATTTTTAGAGGAGTTATTGTTGTGAAAAAGCGGTCTGTTTGCATGGTCTTATCTGTGCTGGCGCTTTTTCTTCTTACCGTGCTTGGCATGAAGATGGAGACACCGGAAGAAACTCCGGCTTTATCTTATGCACTGGGGAATATGGTAATCGTAATAGATGCTGGACACGGTGGTGTTGATCCAGGAGCAATCGGTCCCACCAATGTGTTGGAGAAGGATGTTGTACTAGGGATATCAAGAATACTGGAAGACCAGCTGAGTAAAGCGGGGGCACTTATCATTCCCACTCGGAGATACGATGAAGACCTTGCGGGAGATGAGTTTACAGGAACGATTAGACAGAGAAAACAGGAGGACATGCGTAGTCGAGTGGAACTAGCGAACAAAGAAAACGCAGATTTATTCATCAGCGTTCATACCAATGCAGAGACATCGCGCAAATGGACGGGAGGGCAGGTCTTTTACGATACGGGACACGAAGAAAGTGAAAAAATAGCCGTGGCGATTCAGGAAGCCTTGAAAAAGGAACTGAAAAACACCGATCGAAGTGCCAGAAGTGCAAACTACTATCTGATGAAAAATAACAATATGCCTACTATTATTATAGAAGTTGGGTTTATCTCCAACCCGCAGGAAGAAAAAATGCTTGTTACAGAAGCCTATCAAGCAAGGATTGCCCATGCTATTTGTTCGGGCTTGGTTGCGTCACAACTCAATGATGAATGACAGAAAACAAAGGGGAAGAGACAAAGCACTCTTCCCCTTTGCATTATATGAAAGCCCCGGCAAAAAGCTGAAAGGCTGTTCAATGATTCGTAAACGGTATCAGTGTAAGATATGAAAAAAGCCAACAAAAGGTTACTCCATGCGGAAACTGCTGTAAAAACATAAAAAAGACCCGCTGCCATCATCAGAGGCAACGGGTCTTTGATTTTTAATGCTTATGCAAAGAAGGATTCTTCAGGGATATCCATAGCAGAGGAGTCACCCTCTTTGATGATTTTGGCGGTAGTGAAAATTTCAGGTACAATGTTTCTAACATAGTACTTAGCACATTCAACTTTACCTTTGTAGAAGGCATAGTCAAAATGATCTTCACCCAGTTCAGCGATCTTTTTGTTGGCAACCAGTGCCTGATCAAGCAGCAGGTAACCACAATACAGTTTAGCTGTTGCATGCAGGATACGGGTTGCATACAATGCCATATAGTCCATCTTACCAGCCATTACATAATCCCTCATGGACATTCTGATCAGGTTGTAGGCATCGATTGCTTTCTTCAGGGTTCCCATTTCACGAGCGAATTCAGCATCTTCAGCGTGATCAGCTGCGAGCTTGGAGATATCGCCCAGCCATGCTTCAAAGGCCTTTCCTTTGGCCATCATCCACTTACGACCGACTAGGTCCATGGATTGAATATAGTTGGTTCCTTCCCAGATGGAATAGATTTTTACGTCTCTAGCCAGCTGGGCAACCGGATTTTCTTCACTGTATCCGTAACCACCGTAAACCTGCATAGCTTCCGCAGTTAAGATCCAGGACATATCAGACATATAGGCCTTACAAAGCGGTGTGTTTACTTCCATACGGTAACGCGCATCTTTAATCTGTTCTGGATCTTTGCTGTTTTCAACCACATCCATAAACCAGTAGGTTTTGGTTGCCATTGCACGCATGGCTTCCAGATGAGCCTTCTGATCAATCAGCATTCTCTTGATATCTTCATGTTTAATGATCTGAACCCGTCCACCTTTAGGGTTGGTGATCAGTTTGCCCTGAATACGTTCTGTTGCATATTGGGCGGAATTATAATAAGCGACGGTCGCTTCTGCTAGAGAAGCAATACCTGTGTTTGTACGTTCCGTATTCATCATATCAAACATCTGGCCCATGCCTTCGCCTTTGCCGTCCTCTCCCGGAGGGTTGCCCAGGATATACCCATAACAATTGTTATCTTCCCCATAAGCCAGAGAACAGGTCGCTGATCCTTTGATTCCCATCTTGTGTTCAATCCCGATACATTTCAAATCATTGAATTCGCCCATGTTGCCATCTTCGTCAACCCAGTTTTTCGGCACAACAAACAGAGAAATACCACTAGTTCCTGGACGAGCACCTTCCACTCTAGCCAATGCCAGATGAATGATGTTGTCGGTGAAATCCTGGTCACCACCGGAGATAAAGCATTTGGAACCCTTTAACTTATAGATTCCCGGTTTATCTGTAGGGAACGCTCGGGTTAGCAGTTCGCCAACGTCAGATCCACCAACAGGTTCAGTCAAATCCATCGTTCCTGCCCATTCACCGGAAAACATCTTCGGTAAAAAGATTTTCTTTAATCTTTCATCCCCATAGGTTTGAATCAGTTCAGCAGCGCCGCCACCTGCTAGAAAGTAAGGCCCCATTGCCGCGTTAGCAGCAGCAATGTATTCAGCGACTGCTTCATACATTAGTTTGGGCAGTGCGCCTTCATAGCCGTGATCCATGTTACATGCGCCCCATCCATTCTCTTGGATAAACCAGTAAACCTTTTTCATTCCCTCTGGGACGAGGACCTTTTCATCCTCATAAATTGCGCCAACCGTGTCATTTTCGTCGTTGGTTGGAGCGATAACCTCTTTGGCCATCTTAAGACCTTCGTTCAGGATCATATCCACGTCATCAACTGAATAAATGCCCTTAAATCGATCAAAATTCAGAATGGTTTCCAGATCTAACCACTCTTTGAGGATAAACCGGTGGTCACGCGTTGTGTACATAAAGTTCTGTGCCATTTTTCTACCTCCTATTAATTTTATATTTTTAGCCTGTTAGCAAGCTATCAAACACAGATTTAAGAAAAAAACGTTGCAACAATATTCCGAAAAATATTATATCTTTCGAAGTATTCCTATTGTTATTATAGTTTAAAAACGTAAAATAAAACACACGTAAAATGTTCTATTTTCAATTGGAAATGATAAAAAATGATAAAATTTGTTCAGAACACAGGGAAATATAAATAAAAGTCTAATAAATACCCATTTATAGATGGATAATAAAAAGGAAAAAGAAAGGAATGAAAACCAATGAATGAATTTACATTTTACTGTGTAAGCATGAAGCACATGCAAAAAGGCCCGTGCATGGCTTGAAGAAAAACAGGTGAATTTTCAGCAACGTGATTTACTCAAACAGGCACTCTCAATGGAGGAAATCATCAGACTGGCCGAAAAAGCAGAATTACAGGTAAAAGACCTGATCAATACTAAAAGCCAGGTATTCAAAAAAATGAATCTGGATCTATCTGTCGCAACAGAGCAGGAGATCCTAACAAGAATCCTTGAAAACCCCCGCATCCTAAAACGTCTCATATTAATACAAGGATCTGACTTAATCCTCGGCTTCAACCAACCCGAGTACGAACAACGTTTCCTATAATGATACATTCTGCGGATTAGACGGATGATGCGACGTAAAAGGGGAACGATAGACGCAGATTCCGCTGATTTATTATGATTAACGCTGTTTTTTATAGTTGGTTAGTTGGAAAGTTGGAAAACTGAATAGGGTGTAGAATGGGACAAGCGGTGTCTGACCCCAACAATATTGGGACTCTGCGTATCTAGATAATTGGGTGGTAACGCTGCATGAAGGGAGCCAGGCTCCTAACTTATTCGCAAACATAATGGAAACTAATATATTTTCTGAATAAGTTAAGAGCCTAGCACCTTTTTTGCTTTTGGAGTCAGATTCCGTTCTCACGTGGTCCGTTCCGCGGCAGGGATTAACCTAGCTTTGGTTAGGGGTAAGGGGTCAGGGGTTAGGGGTTAGGGGTAA
>JAYEHK010000065.1:0-4466 GCA_034659475.1 Bacillota bacterium
TCAGCAGGTTTACGCAAGGGTGCGAGAGATGTTAGGAGGAAATTATCGCTTTGGGATCTCGGCTGCGGGTGCACTTCCGGCCCATTTATGCAGAGCTTTTATTGCTATGCGTTTACCGATTATGGAGGGATATGGTCTGGTAGAAACCTGCAACACGGTTAATCTCAATCCAATCCACAAAATTCTCCCCGGATCTGTCGGGCCGCTGGCTGGCAGCGTTTCAGGCTGCATTGCCGAGGACGGGGAATGGTTGGTGCGCGGCGATAATTTGATGTTGGCTTATTGGAAAAACGAAGAGGCTAATCAGGAAGCGTTTACAGAGGATGGTTATTTAAAAACGGGAGATATCGTTGAAGAACTGGCAGACGGTTATATTAAAATTGTTGACCGGAAAAAGGCGCTTTTGGTATTACGGAATGGAGCCAAGGTGCCCACCGTGAAGATAGAAAACCTGTTTGCCCTAAGCCCTGTTGTCGATCAGGTGTTTGTAATTGGGGATGACCGTGAACACGTGGTTGGACTGGTTGTTCCTAGGTTTGACTTTTTTATTAAATACTATCAAAAACACGAAATCGTTTTCAATGAGACATTATTACAATTTGTAACCGAAAGGGATCATTCGATGTGTGTCAAAGTTGGGCTTGATTTTATAGGTAAATCTCCCGTAAAAGAAATGATTGATAAGGAGATCAATGAAGCCAATCAAAAGCTGGAGGATTACGAGAAAATTCGTAATTACCTGATTATCAACCGGCGATTTAATCAAATGGCCAGTGAAATTACCCCTACATTAAAGTTTAAACGTACCAATATTTATAAACATTTCGCGGTGGAAATCGAGAATTTGTATAAGGAAATAGGGGATCAGTAGATTTATTTAATTGAAAATTAATGTAAACGTAAGAAATCCTTACAGGGGTGTACAGAAATTGTACACCCCTCGTTTTTATGGGTTCGACATCCTTTCCTTTGCTGGTGTACAGAATCCTTACAGTTTGTTGATCAACCAAAAATAGATGACCATATATAGGGCTTTTAAGCTGGCATGAGTATTGCACTAACCAGTAGGGTGTATTGATTCACAGAAGAAACCAAAGCCTTTTGGGGAAAAGGATTTTGCTGTGAAGATAAAATCGGAAGGGGATGGAATTATATGATGAAAAGAGATCATATCCGGCAAATTACGATTGCCCAGCTATTTAATGATGCGGTGGTCAAGTACGGGGACCTTACCTGTCAAATGTGGAAACCAACCCCAGATACTGTTGACACTTTAACGTACTCCCAGGTGTACTGGAAGGTAAAGGATCTAACCTGTGGCTTGATGGCCCTGGGCGTAGAGAAAACGGATCGTATTTGTTTAATGGCACCAAATTGTCCGCAGTGGTTATGGGCTGATTTCGCCATTCTTTGTGCAGGGGCGGTAACAACCACTATCTATCCGACTTCTTCCGCACGGGAGATGAACTATATAGTAAATGATTCCGGGGCGAGAATGATATTTGTTCGTGATCAAGCCGGGATTGATAAAGTCGAGAGTATGCGGGAAGAAATGCCGGCATTAAGAAAAATCGTTGTTATGGAGGATATCCCATATCCTGATGATCCTGCGTTTATTTCCGTGTCGGAGCTTATCCTGTTGGGCAGAAGATATTATGCCAAACATCCTCTATCCTATGAAAAGCGCTGGCGTTCAGTAGGTATTTTTGATTGGTGTACGATCGTTTATACCTCAGGAACGACTGGTGAACCAAAGGGAGCGCTTCACACGCATCACAGTATTTCAGGGGCGAACGTTCTGGATTACCGACTCTTTGCAAAGAATGAGTATGACTTTAATGAAGAACATGTTGCACTCTCGTTTCTACCCCTTTCCCATACCTATGAAAGACAATATGGTCAGTTTATCGCCATTGACAAAGGTGTAACGATTGCCTATTGTCAGAATCCATCCACGCTGATGGAGGACTTCCGTACCTTTAAGCCACACTACATGATGGCGGTTCCCCGAATCTTTGAACGCATGTGGGTTGCGATTCGTAAGCAATATGACTCCACGCCCGAAAGCAAGGCACTTTTTGAAAAAGCACTGGCAATTGGTCTTCAAGTGGTAGACTTTCACAGTGACGAACATGGTTTTCTCGATATGAGCTGGGATAAAGACTACAGTGAAGGCTTGCCAGAGGAGCTTCTGGAACAGTATCGCTGGGCAGATGGTGAGGTATTTAGTAAGGTAAGAGAACTGCTGGGAGGCCGTTTCATCGTAGCGGTTTCTGCATCAGCCAGCCTGAATCCCTTCCTTGTGCGTGCATTTTTGGCCATGGGTATTCGCATTGATGAGGGATATGGCTTAACGGAAACCTGTAATACCACTACCTATAACAATATGAAAAAGGTTCTTCCGGGTTCTATCGGTCCTATGGGTCCAGGTGTGGAGGGCCGCCTGGCGGAGGATGGAGAATTGGAAGTTCGAGGAGCCAATATATTCCTCGAGTATTTCAATAAACCCAAAGCAACCGCTGAAGCCTTTACGGAAGATGGTTTTTTTAGAACGGGAGATATCGCCCGGTTTGGTCCGGATAGGTATGTGTTTATTATTGACCGAAAAAAAGGATTGGTCGTGCTGGATACCGGGAAAAAAGTACCCAGGGGAAAGGTGGAAAGTCAATTTGCCACCAGTGAATATGTGCAGCAGGTTTGTGTAGCCGGTGATACCAAACCTTATTTAAGCGCCTTAGTTGTTCCCAAGTATGACTTCTTCATTAACTATTTTAAATCAAATGAAATTATATTTGACGAAACAAAATTGGTGTTTGAGGGAAGCGGAAAAGATCGAACCTGTATAACGGTAGGCGAGGATTTTATCCAAAAGAAAGAACTAATAGAATTTGTGAAACAGGATATTGATGAGAAAAATAAGGGATTGGAGAGCTACGAACGAATCAAGAACTATGTGATCTTGAACCGTCAGTTTTCCGTTGAGAAGGATGAGTTAACACCTACGTTTAAAAATAAATATAAGAACATTCTCGCTCACTTTGCGGAAGAGGTGGAAGAGAGCTACAGGTAGTCTTTGTAAATAACTAAAGAATTCTTTCGTGAAGTTCGTTAACTTTGTTGTATACTAGCGAAAATTGCACCCGCTTTCACACTTTTGGTTTGGAATCGGGTGCTGTTTTTTAATATTATTTTCTAAATTATTAATTGTTAATTAATTAGGAAATAGAATTTTTTAACGCAGATTGACGCTGATATCCGCTGATGAACGCTGATAATTCTTTAAAATATTTAAAACAGCGTTTATCAGCGATAATCAGCGTATATCAGCGTTAAAATCGTTCCTTTCCCCGGTTGCACACTAATTTTCATTGGTGGTTGCGTGTGCTCATTGAGTATGTCCTGCGGACTTGGTAGGTTCCATTGCAAAAACTCCTTGTTTTCTGTTTGAATGCATAATAATTCTCGTTGCAGGATAGGGGCACACAGTAACGATGTTTTGCATACTAATAAAGAAATACACTTATCAAAGGGGTAATGAAAAGAATGAGTATGATTGCGGAATCAAGCTGGATCCATGGGCACAGCATGCAGATTGAGTATTCGGATCGCTTGGAGTTAATCAGACGGGCTGCTTATTACATTGAGGTGCATGGTGAAGCCGAAACAACCAACTGGTTTCATTTTGCTGTTCCGACACCTGTTACATTAAATGATGATGCACTAAAGGTAGGGTCAGTTTTTATTCGGTACAAAACAGATGGTACCGATGCGCGGATTAAGCAGATTCACCTATATGATGGGGAAAAACGTATTGCGGAATTTAATAACCTGGATCTTTCATCTGCAAATTGGGAAACGGTGCGCTTTGATCCGCCTGAATTGTTAACCATCAATTTTGGGCTGGGAGTATCCTGTTATGTGAATTTTGGTTCTGAAGGGGAAACCCCTGAATTAAAATTTAGTGCGGCAGGTTGTGATTTTGCCAGGACCCAAAATAATACGCCTGCAACCAGCAAAACGGGAAAATCGAAATCAAAGACTGCAAAATTAAAAAGAACAAAGAAGAGACGTTAATAACAAGATTGACAGGGGGACGGGGTTGTTGACAATGGTTTTATGATAGTCTGAAAGCTTTTTCATATTCTATCACATTGTCAACAACCCCGTCCTCCTGTCAACGTCCCTGTCAATCTGAGATTCAAATTGTAATACGGCGTTGTTCAAATAATCTGTTTAACATGGTTTCTTTCAAATGTTGTTCCACCGGGCTTTCCTGATCAGACTGCTTTACGGGAGGGGTGTTTATACGATGATTGAACGGGGTCTGTAATTCGGCTTCAAATAACTTTCGGCGCAGGTACATGGACAACACTCCTTTTCTAGGCAATAACCAAGCGAGTATGCTCAACTGCATAGGTGTATTATCTTCATTATAACTTAGTTAGTGAGAAAATCCCTTAGTGTTT
>JAYEHK010000066.1:0-4454 GCA_034659475.1 Bacillota bacterium
ATAGGAGTGACACCAATTATGTATAATGCAGGTAATTTTTATTTCAGTAAAGGGATAACAATGCCTGTTTGGTTTGAAAATTGGTATAATAAGTAAATTGACTTATTTATTTTTTTAACATGCCTTATAGTCTCAGTATCGGCTTCTTTTAGTACGTTTCTTACAAATTCTTCAGGCTTATACCACTTTGATGCCCGTTGAAAATCACGGTGCATCTGACTAAGCAATACATTTCTGGGCCATTTTTCTCCAGCGAAATGAAACTTTAGGTGAGATTTCCCGTGCCGCCTTATCTACTAGCTCCCACTCATCACCGGTAAAGTGTTTAACCACTTTCTGAATAAACAGGTCATCAGCATAATAGTCTACGTTTTCTCTCCACTCCAGGAATTCGTTAAAACTATAAGGATTGTTTCTGGTAGGTAAAGACATCACAACGCCTCCTTCCATTTTCTACCATTATAGCAGAAGGTGTCTCTCCACCTTAACTCAACCAATAAGTTGATAAGTCAGTGACCTGACCCCATTCAACAAAAAACACCCCCCACTACCATTGTAGTAGAGGGTGCTCGTTCAACTCAATCAATAAGTTGATAACTCAGTGGCCTGACCCCAATTCATCGTTAGCGTTTGTCTTTTCTGGGCATTTCATCTATAGATTTACAGATCTCGTCAAGATTAAATTGCTCCAGCCATTGAACCCTATCATTTGTATAATCTCCGACTCCCCTATCGAATTGCTGAAGAAACCTGGTCATTCCTACGGGACCAAGGGTTTTGGTTAGAGCTGCTATTCCTATACTTCTAATCTGATTTTGACTCATCGTGTGCGACATCAATTTACATCACCTCCATAAGCCATATAAGCGGATTTATTACTTCAACAACTAATTCTTCTTTGCTTCTCCTTGCCAAACTGAGAAGTTTATCATCAGTAGTTAAAAAAACATCAATGTTAGCACTTTCTGCGCAAGCAATATGCAATGCATCATAAGGCTTAAACCCTATTTGCGTGAGTTTGAGAGCCCGTCTCTTTATATTATTGTTAAGCTCTATACAATCATGCGCTAAATCAGTATACGCCATAATCCGCTCTTTTCTTTCAGGGTCAGGAATACGACTGATTTCATAGTCAACTACGTCACTAACAACTAATTGCCAATTACCACTCTCACAAAACGATAGAACAATTATAACTGCTTCTGATTCCAAACGAATACGATCCTGGGATTGATCGTCAAATGGTCGGTTAAGACAACATACATCCAGGTAAACCATCTTAGATCCTGATTGTGGCATAGTGATCCACCATTCCCCTCTACATAATAGAGTCACCAAGTTAGAGTTGTCCGTCCTTCATACTTTTTTCAATAATGATATCAACAATATAATTATACCCATAAACATTAGCTATTGAAAACCTGCATAATTCGCCTTTTTTCGATTGAAAACATGGTCTGTTTTCCGGTAATCCCCAGCAACAATGGCGTCAGGTTAAAGGTAGTGTCCTCCTAGCCATAACAAAACACCCCCGGCTACCATTGTAGCAGAGGGCGCTCCTTCAACTCAATCAATAAGTTGATAAGTCAGTGACCTGACCCCATTTAGGCCCTGACCCCATTTAGGCCCTCGTAATAAGCCCAGTCGATAAGTTCTTGACCTGACCCCATTTTGTTCCTATTCTTTTTCTTCTAGAATAACGGTATAATAATGATATAATAATTTGATTCGAGGTGCTTTATATGATTATAAAATCATCCACCACACTTCGTAATGACTATAGTGCTATTTCAAAACTTGCTCGTGAAAAAGCCGAGCCTGTATATATTACAAAAAATGGAGAAGGCGACCTTGTTGTCATGAGCATCGAAGCCTTCGAGCGTAGAGAGGCCCTATTAGACTTAAAAGAAAAATTATTACTAGCAGAAGAACAGCGTCTTGCCGGAGCACCAACTGTTTCTCTGGATGAAGCCGAGAATAGAATAAGGGAGAAAATTAGTGGGAAACAAATTTAGCGTAGTGCTCCTCCCTGTAGCTTATGAAGATCTTAATGAAATATTTGATTATATTTTATTGGATAACCCTGCCGCTACAGAAGACATGCTCGACAAAATCACGGCTTCACTACACCTCCTCGAGGACTTCCCAAACTCTGGTGTCAAACTAACCGCTAAATCACTTAAATACTACGATTTTCGGATGGTCATTATTGGCCCTTATATAGCCTTTTATCGTTTTATTAATGACAATATTTACATTTACAGAATTCTGCATGGATCCAGGGACTATATTAAGATTCTAAAACAAATAGAATATTCAGTATAAATGCGATATATCAATCTTAGCAGGGAGTAATGCCTTGGTGCGTAGTAACCCTTAGTGCCCTTCCTTCATCGACCTAAAATACTTGTTAATAGCACTATCCGTTAATCCAATATGGCTTCCGATTTCCCGCATGGAGTAACCCTGTTTTGATGCTTCCAGTGCATAAGCAGCCTTGAGGCCTTGTAAATGCCGTTTCCTAGACTTATCTTTAACCTGCTCAAACTCCTCCATGCTTAACCCCGTGTTCAACAATATTTCATCCAGGCTCTTCCGCGGCGGTATGGCTTTCCTCGGTTCAACCACCATAGCGAAGGCCTGCGACCCTAAATAATTTGCTTCCTTTATTTGCCTTTCCTGCTCCTCATCAACAATCTCCATTAGACGATTGTATTCCTGCAACGCTACCTTTTGGTTATTTGCTAGGATCCCCAAAAGCATCTCAATCCTCACAAAGTCCAATTCATGATGCCTGTAAAAATGGTCACTGCTCCACCGATACACATCCACCCGTTCACACATTTTAGCTCGAACGGGATTGCGATGAATATACCTTATTAATGATAGAAGATACCGTTCATCCTGAACTGGCGTCGCCTTATATCGTCCCTCAAACACATGACCACTTCGCTCCCGTTTGCGGTTATACCAAACGCTATATCTAGTATTAATCCGGTGCATTACCTTACTAAGTGATTCCTGTTCAGATCTCAGTGCAATGTGATAATGATTGCTCATCACCACATAGGCAAAAATCTCCACGCCATCGACATCTACTGCCCTCTGCAAACACTCAATTAAATATTCTTTATCCTCGGATGTATCAAAAATATATTCCTTATTATTTCCCCGCTGGATTACATGATAAATCGCATCAGAATACTCAAGCCGCCGCCTCCTCGCCATAACAAAACACCCCCCGCTACCATTGTAGCAGAGGATGCTCGTTTAACTCAATCAATAAGTTGACAAGTCAGTGGCCTGACCCCTTTTCCCATATTTCATACCGACTAAGATCAATTTCATCGGTCCAAGCAATGCCAAATCCACCACATTCGACATGAACTAAGTTAAAAATCTCTTTATTCTTCAGTTCTTCAAACACTGCATATTTATCAATTAAGCTTTTTACGTCATATCTTTTTTCGATATTATTATCAAATTTAACCATTAGGATCATATCCTCTAAAGGCTTAACATCTACAATTCTAGGTACTTTCACATAGATCACCCCCTTTATTCTAAAGGTTGTAATTTTCTAAATTGTTGACTAGTCCATATCTCCATTAAGTCATCTTGATGCATTTTCCCCCACTCCTGAATCAAACCTTGAGCTTTCTTAGGTAGATCTCCTTCTATCATATCCATTGTTCTAATGTCAAATTCTCCAATATATTCACCATATACCGCATGAAAATGCGGCGGGTTATGTTCATTTCCAGCAAAAAACATCTTGATAATTATTCCATAAAATCTAGCTATTTCTGGCATTCAAACGCCCCCTTCCCTTATTTTGATTTTACCATTTTTCCTTGAAACAATACACTTTTGATAAGTCAGTACCCTGACCCCATATACTTGTTAACAGCACTATCCGTTAGCCCGATATGGATTCCGATTTCCCGCATGGAGCGCATGGAGTAACCCTGTTTTGAGGCCTCCTGTGCATAAGCTGCTTTAAAGCATTGTAAACTGTGTTTCCTGGACCCAGCCTTAACCTGCTCATATTCTTCGATGCTAAGCCCAGTACCTAATAATATTTCATCCAGGCTTTTACGTGGCGGTACGGCTTTCCTCGGTTCAACTACCATGGCAAATGCCTCCGACCCTGAGTAATCTGCTTCTTTGATCTGTTTTTCCTGTTCCTCATCAACAATCTCCATCAGACGACTGTATTCCTGCAACGCCACTTTTTGATCATTTGCTAGGATTCCCAGAAGCAAATCAATCCTCACAAAGTCCAATTCATGATGCCTGTAAAAATGGTCACTGCTCCACCGATACGCATCCACCCGTTCACACATTTTAGCTCGAACGGGATTGCGATGAATATACCTTATTAATGATAGAAGATACCGTTCATCCTGAACTGGCGTCGCCTTATATCGTCCCTCAAACACATGACCACTTCG
>JAYEHK010000067.1:0-4389 GCA_034659475.1 Bacillota bacterium
CACCATGTATTAGGATTCATTTGCTTCACTGCCAAAATCGTATAAAATAAAATCCTTTTTAGTAATGTAGGTTAACAAGAGCACAGCAATTAGGATAATGGGTACGAAAGCAGCCAGATTAATCCAGGGGCTAACGATTATTTCTTCCAGTGAGATTTTGAAAACATTCATGATCAACGGCAATAATACACTTTCCAACACCCCGTAGATAATGATGCCTAATAATACCGAGGTAAAGCAGTATCTCAATTTAACCTTACAGATGAAGGATGATAATAAACCGAGCAATGCAATTAATATCAGAGTATTAATCGCATAAGGAACAGCCAGAGGTCTTGTAAAGTAACAAAATACAGCAATCATAACAGCAAGTAACATAATATCACGGATTTTAAGCTGAATATTAAAGAGACGAAATCCAAATTCAATAATTAATACTGTTTGCGGAACTGAAATTAATAAAGCGATATACCAGGGAATATTATGCATCGAGAACCTCCCTTAATCAAACAGGTATAACTTAATATTCAACAATGATCAACTTTTTCCTTTGCGAAAGTCTAAATGACTTAAATATGGGCTTAGAAACAACACATTTTGTCCTGAATATGACGTTTTTAAGCTTTTCGCATTTTTGCTTTTCTGCAAATCCCGAAATCGCGTCATTCAGACCGATATATGTAGTTTTTAGGCTCGTATATCAGTCATTTGGAAAACAATGTAGATATTGGATTGTTTAAGGGGTATTATAGATGCATCGTACGAAATTGAATAATAGCTGTTAATTATGGAGGGGATATTACATGAAGAGTATACGTGAATTATAATTTTTTTAAAATGTTTTGTGTTAATGTGGGGGGACTATATTGTAGCACCGGGGAGTCCCAAAACTAAACTCTTACTAACATAAAATAATGCTCGCAAACGCGTTTAAATCTGTTTGCAAAAATTATTATACGAGGAGTGATATTATGAAAACTCTAATGCACAGAAAATCGATGATAGTGGCTTTGATGGCTATATTAATGTTTGTAACGGTTACATCAGCCAGTGCATTAAATACTCCATCACGTGGGTTCACACCCTATCACGGCTCAACCGCCCTCATTACTTCAGGAGGGGATATGAATCGTATTTCGTTTTGGAACTTAGTTTGGCAAAGCTACACATTTACCTGGGACGATGCATGGGAGTGGGAGTACAGATGGACCGATATTTCTCAATTGGTTGAACAACCTAGGATTTATGGATATAGTCAATTACCTGGGGCTTACTTTGAAGACACCGATCCAAACGACATTACTTTTGGCAGCCACGATCCTCATCAGATTGTAGCTGGTAACGAGTATGATGGATACATGACATTCACGCCTGACTCGAGTCAGCCTTCTTTATTTGCGATGGAGGTAGAATCGGAGTATTGTCATGATTATGGTTTGCTGGATGACCCATATCCAGTATCTTCTGAATCCCTGGGGTGGATAAATAAGGGAGATATTCAATATTGGTAATTAAATAATGATTTGGAGGTGTCTTTTAATGAAGAAACGTTTGGGAATTCTGTTTGTTGTCTTGCTATTGGTGGGCTCTTTTAGTACAGCAGTTATTGCTCAAAAAGCGTTAAATCCTGCCGTGCAAATACAGAAAGAAGATAAAGCGGTGAAAGTATTTGTTGGGCGCCCATCAGGGCCTATAATGCAAAATGCCTATAAAGAAAATCGCAATGATGTTTATAAAGAATTAAAAAAAGAAACGCCGGAGAAGGTTTTAGACTCTATAATTATTTTTAAGGATTTTGTTACAGCCGATCAGTTAAAGGATATCTTTAATAATCAGTCAATCGAAGCTAAAAGAATCTGGTTAGCTGAACCGGGCACAATAGGTATAGGTGATGCAATTGTAATCAACAATGACATTGAAGGTGCGGTAAACAATTGGACCGCCGACTTTCAACGGTACTGTAATGAAGGGAAAGAAAAGCATATAGAGTTAAACAAAAATACAGAAACAATGCTTTCAGCAACCAAAGAAAATCGAGTAAAAGTCTACGCAGTACTTGTTTCATCCCCCATTAGTGAATTAAACACGCTAAGCAACAATACTGTTATTGATTTTATTGATCTGCATTATGATGAAGAAGCAGAAAATATTGGCACTAGCAAGGAATATAAAGTCAAATATATAGATGTTCCTATGAGGCCGGATGGAATATCATAATATTTAATGCTGGAACAAAAGCACAGGTGTTTAGCTTAAAAATTATCACCTGTGCTTTTAACTGAAATGTATAAATAACTTATGACTCACTTTCCGCATTCCAAAAAATGTAATCAATTGGCTACATGGGATGACAAACAATGCAAATTGTCACCAGGGACCTAACAGAGGGATGTTCTTTTTGTTGGTCCTGCATTATAAGTTATCAAACTAGTGGGAGGGGTTGCTGTTTGGGGGTGCACAATTTAACGATTCCTAAACCTTTTAACGAAAAGTAGCCCCCAGGGGTATAATGATTAAATTGTATCAATCTTTGAGTCATTAGACAGAAAACATATACCGAGGACTTTATCACGAAGAAATTGAATGAAAATATTGCCGCAATACTAAATCGAAAGCAATCATGACCCCATCGTCAGCAAGGAAGTGTTCGATCCGGTTCAGCACAGGTTAAGCCAGCCAACTAATAACAATCCCAGCCACGACACATTCGCTAATCGAATCGTCTGTGGCGATTACACTGATATTTATCCCTCTATTTCCGTCCCATCCTTAAAGGTGAATATCAGCTTTCCTTCCCGCATAACCGTAACCTTGCTAATAGAAGCCAACCACAAGCTCTCATCGAACTCTTCAATAACCAATTGGCGGTGTTCGATTTCCTGAAAAAATCTGTCCAGTATCATAGATTTGTTTTGACGGGTCCGCCGCCGTGCTTCCAATTCGGCAACCTGCTCCGTGGCTTTCCGATGTCATTCCATGTAGCCGCTGTGCCATTCAATAAACTCATCCTGATTTACGGCAACACGGGCATTTTCATAAATGGATTTTCTCATGAGTTCGGAAACAATCTCAATTTCTTGGCGAAGTTTCGCAAGTTCCGCATCAATCGCAGAGCAATCGCATAGAACCTTCTGGGCCAGCCGGCAGTTGGCGAGCAGCTCATCCCTATCACCCATCAATATGTTGAATGCTGTAAGAAATCGCTGTTTAATCTCATCTTCACTAAGATGCGGCGTTTGACAAGGCTTATCGTTTTTATACTTTTCATTGCACCGCCGTACCGTACGCCGGTACTTGGTGTTTGAACCCCTGACCTTGGAGCCGTAAAACGCCGCCGCATTCGCCGCAAACAATCTTTGCCGAGAAAGGGCTGTGGCAGCTGACTGGCCTGCCGAGTTTTTTGCGGCGCTCCAGTTCGGTCTGCACTGCATCGAATTCATCCGGATCAATAATGGCGGGATGGCTGTTTTGCACATAGTATTGAGGAACCTCTCCCTCATTTGCTTTGGTGGCTTTGGTAAGAAAATCAACCGTTTTTCTCGCAAAGCGGCTGACCAATTTGGTGATAATTAAATCAATTTTACCATCCAGCGCATCGCTGATCATCTGCTTGAATCCATCGCGTTTCTTGGTGTTCGTGGCGCTGATGCCTTCATCAGTGTAGACAGCAACAAATTCCCAATCGGCACGCTCCTTAATGTATTTTGTGTAATAGTCCACCTGGGCTTCATAGTTGGTAAACTATGGGGTTGATTCATTCCGCATTCAATAGCAGGATTTTACAATTTTAAATAGAAATATTATACAAAACACTAGAAAGTGAGAAATTTAATGCTTGGCATTACGAATACATTAGTTCTTACCGGAATCGACGCTGTTCCTGTGAAGGTGGAAGTAGACATACAGAATGGGCTGCCGGCTTTCGAGAAGGTGGGTCGTAAAAACATCAAAATATATTAAACTTATTTAACTACCTCCCAAGACTATAATCGATGACCTTCAGTGTTCCCATTCTTCATCTCAAACAAATGTTTATATTCTTCGTATTTGTTTCGTGTCATATAAGCAGTAACAGGACAATTTTCAAGAGTAATCTGATAGCTCCTGTTATTTGTAGGCTTAATCATTAAGATTCTTGAAAGGTTGATAATATATGAATTATGTACCCTGGCAAATTGCTCGGGTAGGAGGGCTTCTAATTCAATCAAATTATAACTGGTTTCATATCTATTTTGATCAGTATAAATAATTGTCTTTTTACTATTCTTCTCAATGCATGAAATGGAATCAGGGGCAAGCATTAGCGTACCTTCCTTTACCCTGATTGCAACCTTATTGTTCAGTAATCCGTTATCCCGGTTTGAAAGGATCTCTGTAAGAAGATCTGTA
>JAYEHK010000068.1:0-4329 GCA_034659475.1 Bacillota bacterium
TACGCTTAAAGGCAGCGGTTGCCCGTTGCCCTCCAAGACTAACTACCGGCGGTCGGCTAACCTTACCGGACGGGATTCTCACCCGTTATATGATGCAACCTAGCTCGGCCGCACTGTCAGGCACCGAAGCCCGTGCTTCGCTCCCTTTTACGGTTATACCAAACGCTATATCTAGTATTAATCCGGTGCATTACCTTACTAAGTGATTCCTGTTCAGATCTCAGGGCAATGTGATAATGATTGCTCATCACCACATAGGCAAAAATCTCCACGCCATCGACATCTACTGCCCTCTGCAAACACTCAATTAAATATTCTTTATCCTCGGATGTATCAAAAATATATTCCTTATTATTTCCCCGCTGGATTACATGATAAATCGCATCAGAATACTCAAGCCGCTGCCTCCTCGCCATAACAAAACACCCCCCACTACCATTGTAGCAGAGGGTGTTCATTCAACTCAATCAATAAGTTGACAAGTCAGTGGCCTGACCCCATTTGGTCGATCTTCACCCCATATTCATCGATGTGTTTCTTAAGATCAGTATCCGTAATTGATTCATAATGAAGTACGTCAAAATAATATGGCAGCGGTAATTCTTCATTTAACAAAGTGCTAAGATGCTGGACGATCTCTTCCGTGATCTGCGACCCATAAACAACCAGATCCACATCAGAACCTCGTTTAAAATTGCCCATTGCACGACTGCCAAAGATGGCTGCTTTTTCAATTTCATGCCATCGACTTAGCGCTTCGATAATCATATCAATGCTTTTAGCTGATAAGCCAAAATTCATAGTTTAGATCCCAAGTCACGATATACCTGCGATATAGCCTCATAATAATAATCTTTTACCATCGCAACAGCCGTTTGAAAACGTTCTTCATCATATGTATGCGCTAAGAGATTCCTTTTCTCCAGCATATCCATCCATATCTCCCCATCATCAATCAACCCATGATGAAACGCTGCCTTTATGACTTCCCTGGGGAAACTCACCTCGACCTTCTGATACTCCAAATAATCCTTCAATGTCTTCCATGCCAGTTCAAAGGTATACTCAAATCTCTGAATTAAACCTTCTTTCTCGAGAACACTCAATGTTTCGTAAGCTAACATTGCCGCTTCCAACTGATGATAAGCTTTTTCAAAATGTTGAAATCGTTGTCGCCATCTAATTTCCTTTGATTCCCCCATCATAGTCCGCCTTTCTTTTGCTCACACACGAAGCGCTTGATGATACCCTCACTCGATAAATCAATGAGTCCAACGCCTAGCACCGCGCCACTATTCTAACCCATTTTCATACTCGGTTGTGTTACCCTATCATGATGGTTGATAAGTCAGTGGCCTGACCCCATTTAAACACTCAGCCACAAATCCAGGCTTTCTTCCGCACACCTAACAACAAGGTTGATAAACCGGCTATAATCACCTGTGGTATGTGCTAAATCTAGATAATCATAATATTCGGGGCGCATTTTCTTCTTAATAATCACAGGCGGAAAGCCCACTTTCATCAGATCGAAATTCAATAACAGCCTTGCCGTTCTACCATTACCATCCACAAACGGATGGATTTTAACAAATTCACTATGCAGCATAGCAGCACGTTCGATCGGGTGAAACTTCTGCCATTCACCATTATACCGTTCAATAAGTTTTTCCATCTGTTCTTTTACAAGAAAATGCTGCGGTGGTCTGTGCTGTGCACCACTAATCATAACATTTTCAGTTCTATAAACTCCCGCGTTGTCGTTATCGATGTTTTTTAGAACCAACCGATGAATGTTTTTTATCTCCCATTCCGAAAGTTCCACATTATTTTTAACAATTTCCTCTAAATAAACAATTGCATCCTTATGATTAATAACCTCCAAATGCTCATTCATTGTCTTTCCACCGACGGTCATTCCCTCAAGCACAACCCTGGTTTCATAAATCGTAAGCGTATTGCCCTCAATCGCATTGGAGTTATACGTCCACTCCACAAGCATATTCTCCCACAGAGATTTGACCGTATGAACCGGTAGTGGACGCTTGTCATCAAGCTGCTTCTTTTTTCGGTTTATATTTTCCATATTCATCAAGATACCTTCCTTCGAAGTACTTGCTTCACACAGGTTATTATTCCATTTTATTCCTTATGTTTAATTACACCCAATTCTTAGATTGGTGGGACGCTCCATGTTATAAATTTTATCCTGAATTTTAACCAACGTCATTCACATTCCCCCATTCGTTCTTTTCAAACTATTTCAAAAGAAATCTTCAATTCTCTGAATCCTAATTGTTATGAAAAAAAGCCCAGGTAGTTTGAAATATTCAACTCATTATCTGCGCTTCTGGGCAAATAACTTAGTTTCTTAATGCTTGGTTCCAGAGTTCCCCACTTGGCTCCCAGGTGTTATATCTTTCGAATCACTTCAAAGCTAACGCCTGTTAACCTTTCAATTTGTCTTATGGATAATCCTTTTTCTTTGCATTTTTTAATAATGTCATTTCGCTTTTCTTTTTCAAAGCCCTGGATCTCCAATGGGCTTTTAACCCCAGTAATCCCTTTTATGAAATCTATAGCCTCCGGATCTTTCCATCTCATATTTTGATCGTACTCTAAACATTGGTCTTTGTTTTCCTTTGCATTAAATTTCTTAAATAACCTTATGGCATCTTCCCGATTCTCACAAAATAAACCAAGGACAAACTCTATATCACAAATCTCTGGCTTTTCTAGATATTCTCTGAAACTACTCCAGGGGTATTCTGAAATGCTCTGTACCATTCCTGCTTTTAATGGATTTTGGTGAATATATCGAAGGACGGTTAGAAAATATTTATCCGTTTCAACTGCTTCACTCTTATATCGATCCTGGAATAAATGACCTCGCCGATTGTACTTCCAATTATACCAGTATACATAAGATGCCCCAACCCGTCGAAATACTGTTCCTAGTTCTTCTTCGCCTTCTTTTATCAACAGATGTATATGGTTGCTCATGAAGCAGTAGCCATAAATTTCATAACCACATATTTCTTTATAGTCTTTGAGCGTTTTCAGCAGTTTTTCATAATCCTGATCATCTTCAAATATTATTTGTCTATTAATCCCTCTAAAAATAATATGGTAAATCCCTGTGCTACTTTTCTTTCTTGCTCTTCTAGGCATTTTTACACCCCTGGTTTATTTTAACAATTACGATAATGAAAAACAACACAAAAGAACCGTCCCCCTTGTGTTCGCTCTCTTGTGAGATTCTAACATCTAATCTGTACACTCGCCAAGCTATGACATCTAACCTGTTCTGTCACGTTCAAAATCCGCCCCATAGACATATTTCTACGAAACGATAAAAACACAACTATCAAGCTCCGGTTTTCGAGCCCTAAAACCCACAAATGGCTTATTCACAGGCCTTTTTCCCAAAACTAACTTTATATCCTTGACATCAACACCACTGTCTCAACATGATATGTCAGGGGAACATATCCACCGCGCTGATTGAAAAACCAAGCGTTCAATAGCTTTCGTTAAAAAATGCACCCCCTGCTCAAAAGGGGTGCATCATTACGCAAAAAAATAGGCTTAAAACGCTGCCTAGAGCGGCGTAACCCCCCCATAAACACAAAAAATCCCAGTAATACTGGACTTTCGTTTGTATCAAAGATTGCGTTATTAATATGGCTAATCTACTATAAAATGATACAAATGCACACCCCTGCGGCAATCTTTTAACGATTTCAGGGTAGGGGTACGCATTTTCGTTGGAGGGTATACACGGTAAGCCAGAAAAAATCTTGTGTAAAATATAACACCCTTTAAACGAAAATCCATATGTATTAGGTGGATTTACAGAGTAAATCACAGCGGAGAATTAGCCCTTGATAATTAAGCCTCCCGGATCGATGATGGTATGCACGACGGAGTCATGAATGGCAGCATTGATCCGGGAGATACTATTTTAAGGGCTAATTTGCAGCAATTCTATCAGCGAACATTATCTCCAACTGATTTAATACCATGTCCCAGTTTCGACACCTGGCTGTCCAATGTTCGACTATTTTCTTTGATGCCAGATAAAGCATCTTTTTCAGGGAGTCATCATTGGTAAAGGACGGCTTGTTTTTGGTAATCTGCCGAAACTGCCGGTTAAGACCTTCAATGATATTTGTTGTATATATGATTTTCCTAACCTTACTGCACTGCACCACGATAGGATTTAAGGCATTAGCAAAAAAATAAGAAGTCAATTTTAATAAAAAAAGAGATGTATCCTTTATAATGGACCCAGGAATTAAGACAAAAAAATGCGAGGAGCTAAGCAAT
>JAYEHK010000069.1:0-4315 GCA_034659475.1 Bacillota bacterium
GCACCATGGGTCAACAGGGAAAGCTAAATATTGAGGAGGTTTTTACATGCATTACTGGGATCAGGAAATGGAAACAATGCCACGGGAAAAGTTAGAGCAGATAAAACTACGTCGACTACAGGAAACAGTATTTCGGGTGTATACATTCGTTCCTTTTTACCGCGATAAAATGGATCAGGCAGGGGTGAGACCACAGGACATTCAAACCCTGCAGGATATCTCCAAATTGCCTTTTACCACCAAAAAAGATCTGCGGGATAATTACCCGTTTGGCCTTTTTGCTGTGCCGATGTCAGAGGTAGTGCGCATTCATTCCTCCTCGGGGACAACTGGGAAACCAACGGTTGTTGGCTATACCCGTCGCGATCTGGATAACTGGGCTGATCTGATGGCACGAGCACTTACATCGGCGGGCGCTTCACGGCATTCAGTCGTGCAAAATTCCTATGGATATGGCTTATTTACTGGCGGCATGGGTGTGCATTATGGGGCAGAGAAATTAGGGGCCTCGGTCATACCCGCCTCGGGAGGAAACACCAGCAGGCAGGTGATGCTCATGCAGGATTTCGGTACGACCGTGTTAACCTGTACACCCTCTTATGCATTGTTTATGTATGAAGTGATGCAGAAGATGGATATAGATCCTAACCAACTGAAATTGAAAGCAGGGATTTTTGGCGCTGAACCCTGGTCAGAAGACATGCGGCGTGAGATACAGAATAAGCTCTGTATTGATGCCTACGATATCTACGGGTTGTCTGAGATTATTGGACCAGGGGTAGCCATTGAGTGCCCGGAGAAAAATGGATTGCATATCTGGGAAGATCAGTTCCTGCCTGAAATCATTGATCCTGATACAGGCGAGGTATTGCCGGACGGAGAACAGGGTGAACTGGTCATCACGACGATCAAAAAAGAAGCATTGCCGATGATACGGTATCGTACCAAAGATCTCACCCATCTGGATCTGGAACCCTGTGCCTGCGGACGAACCCATGCCAGAATGTTTAAGGTGTTGGGACGGTCCGATGATATGGTGATTATCAGGGGTGTCAATGTATTTCCCTCCATGGTTGAGTCTGTACTCCTGAACATACCAGGGGTAGAACCGCACTACCTGCTGGTAGTGAATCGAAACGGCACGCTTGATGAACTGGAGGTTCATGTTGAGGTATCACAAAATGCTTTCAGTGATGAAGTCAGAAAAATAGAGCAATTAAACAAGCAGATAAAGAAAGAACTCGAAAGTGCCCTGGGGGTACAGGTAACGGTGCGGCTCAAGGAACCGGGCTCCATGCCCCGAAGCGAAGGGAAAGCCCAACGAGTGATTGATAACCGAAAACTTTAAAGAAAAGATGAACCCGGCTGCAAAAGAGTCGGGTTTTCTTTTTTCGTATTAACCACCCATGCCCGCGAGCCACAACCACCAATGAAAATCGGTTAGGAGTGAGGGGTTAGAGGTCAGGCCGCAGAAGCTAGACGCTACGCGTCAAGCCTTCTTCTCACTCCTCACTCCTAACCCCTTACAAAAAAAGTCTGCGTAAGTCCAATAAGTCCGCGTAGTCAGCGTCTATTCAAATCCTATTTTCTAATTAATCAGAATTACAAAACGAAATATAAATATGCAGGAATAATCGAATATTCACAGAATGTAGAAAATATATAACAGGAGTAAATGAGGGATAGTAATGACCAACGATAGGCATTCAATGGATTCACTCTTTGAAATCATCGATCAAACGCTCGATGATTTTTCGGGGATGCTTATTGTTGACAAGAAAGGACAGGTTATTTATGCCAGTCCGAGTTTTTCGGAATACCTGTTTGACTTAGATCCTGTAGCGGTTATGGGCAAAGACATTGAGGAACTGAGCCCGGGCAGCGGTCTGCTGGAGGTGCTGAACACTGGAATCCCCCAACTGGGCAAGATATGGGAAATACGTGGGCACAAGATGGTTGTATCTCGTTATCCCATTGTTAAAGATCGCATTATTGGGGCCATGAGTTTGATTCAGTTTCGGCGGCTGGAAGACTCGTTTGATCTGGTCGAACAGCTGACAGAACACCACGAACATCTGGATTATTATAAACAGGAATTAAAACAACTGTGGTGCGCCAAGTATTCATTTGATTCCATTCTTGGAAACAGTTTTGCCATAATGGAGGCCAAGCGAAAGGCATGGGATATAGCCATTACTCACTCCCCTGTACTTGTTACTGGAGAAACCGGAACGGGCAAAGAGCTGTTTGCCCAGGCCATTCACCAGGATAGCCCGCAGAAGGACGGCCCCTTTGTCGCTGTTAATTGTGCTGGTATCCCCGAGAACCTAATGGAGTCAGAGTTGTTTGGATATGAGGAAGGGGCCTTTACCGGGGCACGACGCGGAGGCAAACCAGGGAAGTTTGAATTGTCAAATTCGGGGACGATATTTTTGGATGAGATTAGTGAGCTTCCGCTCTATATGCAGGCGAAGCTACTCCGCGTTTTACAGGAGCATGAGGTGGAACGAGTTGGCGGAAACGGAATCACGCCGGTTAATTCCCGGGTCATTTCGGCGACAAATCGTGATCTCGAAGCCATGGTTAGGGAAGGAAGCTTTCGGGAGGATTTGTATTATAGACTGAATGTTTTTCATGTACGTGTACCGGCTTTACGCGAAAGGGTGGAGGACATTTCAACCATCAGTCATCATTTTATTGCTGCATTTAACCGTGAAATCGGAACGCGGGTGAGTGGGATGGATGAAAGAGCATTACACATGATGATGAAATATCGCTGGCCAGGAAACGTTCGCGAATTAAAAAGTACGATTGAAAGGGCCTGTCTTGATACCAAAATGGGTTTCATTAAGCTCTCGCATTTGTATTACATCAAAGACCAGATGGAAAACAGTGATGACCGGGGTTCCGACACCCAGTTAAGCCTGAAAACGATACGTATGGAAGCGGAGAGAAAGGCCATCTTGAATGTGCTGGAGAAAACCGGGGGAAATAAAACCCTGGCGTGTAAACTGCTTGCGGTTAATCGCACTTCTTTTTACAGCAAGTTAAAGGAGCTCGGGATTGAGGATTATATTTAATTAGAAAATAGGGTTTTTTATTATATCTTAAGCCTTCAGCCCCTCACTAACCTTATTTTCATCGGTGGTTGTGGCCTGCGGCCATGGAGGGTTAGTTCGTATATTTATTCAGTCAACTTTTCTGATTGATTGTCTCAAGCTTCTCTAGCATAGCTGTCAACTGTAAAAGTTAAGTTATTATCAAATGGGAAAAATCGTGTCTGTACCGAATGGGGGCGACGGGATGAAAGAAAAAAATAAAGCTAAAAATCTGGTTGAAATGTTCAATCAATCAACCCGCAAGTATGCAGAATGCAGATGCCAGTGGTGGAGAACAGATACTGGATCCACTGCCTCACTGGATTATGATCAGGTGGGTCTGATTGTACGGGAAATGGCTGCTGGTTTCTTTGAGCTGAAGGTGGAAAAACAGGATCGAATCGCGATCATGAGTGAAAACTGTCCCCAGTGGTTATGGGCTGATTTTTCAATTTTGTCGGCTGCAGCGGTATCCGTTCCGATATACCCTTCCTTTTCCCAGAGAGAAACAGCGTATATTATTAACGATTCGGGGGCCAAAATACTTTTCGTCCAGAATGATCAGGCGATGCAAAGGATTATGGATGTATGGGATGCCATGCCGTGCCTGGAAAGAATAATTGTTATGCAGGACAATAGCAGCATTCAACATCCATATGTACTGAATCTGCGTGATCTTCGGGAGATGGGCAGGGGTTTGCTGGAGAAACAACCTGATGCATTAGAGAAACGTCTTGCTTCTATTGAAATGGAAGATGCGATGACGATTATTTATACTTCTGGCACCACAGGTAACCAAAAAGGAATTATCCACACCCACAGAAGCTTTAATGCGGCCAATGAAATTGATTTTAAAATTATTCCGCACATCTCGTCGGAGGATGTACTTCTTTCTATATTGCCATTGTCGCATTCCTATGAACGTCAGTTTGGACAGATGATGTCAATCTGTGTTGGCTGCACAATCGCCTATGCTGATAAATCGGACAGCTTGATAGATAGTCTGCAATGCTTCAGTCCCAGCTGGTTTGTTGCTGCGCCCAGTATATTTGAAAAAATATTTACGGCGATTTGGAAGGAATTTGATCATAGCAGCCATGACAGATTAATGCTGGCCAATGCACTTACGATAGGACTGGAGGTTGTAGAAGCCAATGCTGATGAACACGGTTTCATTGATGCATCTGAACAGCGTGATTTCCTTCAGGGGATCTTGC
>JAYEHK010000070.1:0-4289 GCA_034659475.1 Bacillota bacterium
TACCGGTTGGCGCGCAACCATTTTCTTGATCGGGGGTAAGACACGATCATAGCTGCCTTCCCCATTTTTCATTACACGATGTCTGTCATGCGTCTCCGGTCGTCCGTCTATGCTCATAATCATCGCAATGTCATTCTCAATAACCCAGTCAATCATCTTGTCATCAAGCAGTACACAGTTCGTGGTCAGAGTGAAGTTAAAACGCTTATTACATTCCTTTTCCCGCTCCCTGCAATAAACCACCAGTTCCCTTAACATGTCCTTGACCAGCAATGGTTCTCCGCCGAAGAAATCAACCTCCAGATTCCTGATGTCTCCGCTCTTTTCAATTAAAAAATCCATGGTCCGTTTGGCTGTATCCAGATCCATTAAGCATGGTTTCATGCCGAAATCACCTTGGGATGCGAAGCAATAATGACAGGCCATATTACAAGCATGTGCCACATTTAAACATATGGCCTTAACCTTCAAATCAGGAAACCGTATATCAGGTGTTTCATCCTGTGTAAACATCGCATCTGCCTTAATCAGATCCCGAAACTCCCCTAGGATCTCTTCCATTTCAGCCCTCGGATAAGTCGTTGACAAATTACTTACAGCCGTCTGTGTATTGCCTTCCTGGGCAATTATTTCATTGACCAAGTCATAGGTTATATCATCTAACAAATGAACTGCACCCGTATTGACATCTAGCAGGATACTTAGATCTTTCCATTTATACATGTGTATGTTTGCTGCAAAATCATAGCTTCTGAGCATTTTTCTAATTCTCCTCCTCTTTCCGAAATATATTGCTTCTACCCGTTCTATTTGGACACAAAAAAAGGGGCACACGCCCCTATTCATTCAACATTCACTGCGGCAGTCTACTTCTGGTTTCTGCAATACTGATTACCGACTGTGCAGGAGGTTTTACAAGCTGACTGACAAGAGGTTGCACACTCTCTGCAGTTAATTTTATCAATATCTCTCTTAAGATTTGGCTGTACCATGGTTTGAATATGTTTACTCAAAGTCATTCTCCTTCCTAATTAAGGTCAAGGAATACACCTTTATAATAAAAATGTATTCAGTTATGTTCAATTTCATGCAATTTTAATGAATGGAGCGGGAAACGGGGCTCGAACCCGCGGCACCTGGCTTGGGAAGCCAGTGCTCTACCACTGAGCTACTCCCGCTCAATAAAACAACAAATAGCTTTTACGAAAAGCAAAAGCTGTCTTGTTAATAATAATTTGGCGAAGCCGATGGGATTTGAACCCACGATCTTCGGCGTGACAGGCCGACATGTTAACCACTACACCACGGCTCCGCGACTTAGCAATAACTATAATATCAGGAATGTTCAGAAACTGCAAGGGTAAAATGGTGGGTGTTGCTGAATTTTAGGTAACCCCATTTACCGTTCAATAGATTTACCTCTATAATCGTATCTCTACTCGTAGCTAATGTGTATCTCGAAATAAATTAAAGGACCTTGTCATCAAATCATCGAATTCTTTTTTTGACCGTTTTTAGAATTCAGATTAATCTCTAGCTTATTGATCCGATAATACAATGTCCTTACGGGCATCTTTAATGCCCTTGCACACTCTTCGATGTTCAGATTATTTTCCAGAAGCACCTGTTCTATGGTGTTTTTTTCCATTGTTTCAAGGATCCCCTTAAGTCCCAGATTCAAATCTCTGAAGGCCCAATATCCCTGGTTTAGTTCTAATGGTAGATGGCTTATTTCAATGATTGGGTCCTCGCCTAATAAGATTAATGCGTGCTTCATAACGTTTTCTAATTCTCTAATATTTCCGGGCCATTGATAGGTTTTAATTTTTATTGCCACTTCAGTGGAAAGAGTAATTCCCTCCCGTTGACTAAGTCTATTGATAAAAAAGTACGCCAGGGGGAGAATGTCTTCCACACGTTCGCGAAGTGGCGGCATCACTATGGAAAATACATTGAGACGATAAAACAAATCAAGCCGAAAGGCCTTCTCCTTAACCATTTCCTTTAAATTCTGGTTACTCGCAGCAATGATTCGGATGTCAACGGAATGCAGCGTGTTTCCACCGATTCTTTCAAATTCCTGATTCTGAATTAGATTTAATAGTGTTGCCTGTGCATTTAAGTCTAGGGTGCTGATTTCATCGAGGAAAAGCGTTCCCCCATTGGCCCGCTCTATTTTTCCCTTCTTCTGACTGGCGGCCCCTGTAAAAGCACCTTTTTCATAACCAAATAATTCACTCTCAATTAGATTACCCGACAAACTGGCACAGTCAATTTTCACAAAAGGCTTGTCTCTTCTGTCACTTTGGTTATGGATTTGTCTAGCGATCAGGCTTTTTCCCGTTCCGCTTTCTCCTTCTATCAAAGTGGTTGAGTCTGATACCGCTATGCTGTCAATAATTTGGTTCAAATTTCGAGCAGCAACCGAAATATCAGCTTGATAAAGCTCACTTGAATTTGCCCTGACATTGTTTTGTGCAATCAAATTTTCTTTGCCAATTTTTCCTTTATTATTGGCTTTCTCTACAACATTCAGTAGATCCTCTACTTCAAATGGCTTGGTAATAAAATCATAGGCCCCTTTTTTCATCGCTTCTACAGCATTATCAATAGTAGCATTCCCCGTGAGTATGACAATAACTGTTTCCGGGCTGATTTCCTTTATTCTTTCCAGTACTTCCATCCCACTCATTTTAGGAATTTTCAAATCAAGTAAAACGAGATTCGGAGAACTATTGCAAAAAAACTCAATAGCTTCCTGCCCATCACAGGCCAGCAGGGTTGAATAATTCCTTCTTTTCAGACATTCATCCAGCGCAAACCGCATACCTGCATCATCTTCTACCACCAGGATAAGTGAATCATCCATTATTCCTGCGAACCTCCTTCAATAGGGAGTCTAACTGTAAAAATAGTTCCCCTGTCTTTATGAGATTCTACTTCAATATGTCCTTTGTGATTCTTGATTATGGTATGTACAATGGATAGCCCCAATCCCGTTCCATGATCCTTGGTTGTATAAAATGGATCAAATATTTTATTGAGGGATTCTTTTTCTATTCCTATGCCGCTATCACTAAACCTGACAACCACCCATTCATTCTCAACAAACGTTTGAATTCGAATACTATCTTCCGTCGAGGTGGCCTCCATAGCATTAATAAACAGATTAATAAAGGCATGCATGAGCATGTCTCTATCTCCATATACATCGGGAAGATCTGGTTGAAAGTCCTCTTCTATCCTGATTCTCTGAATGGGCTTGTTTAGTTTTCCCAGGAATATGACCTTCACCAGAAGCTTGTTAATATTGACGGTTTGCAACCCTAATCTGGATTTACCAGCAAAATCAAGTAGTTCTTGACTGAGCTGATCCAAGCGGTCGACCTCATTTATTATGGACTGCAGATAGACTATGCTTTTCTCATCGTTTTCATAATAACAAACGTCTTCTTTTATTAGGGTCGCAAGCGCTTTAATCGTTCCCAGCGGTGTTCTGATTTCATGAGAAATGCCAAGTGCCAACTGGCCCAGGGCAGCCAGTCTATCTGCACGCTGCACTTCTGCTTCTAGTTTTTTTCTTTCGGTAATGTCCTCGGTTAACATGGCAATGCCTAACTTTTCTCCGGAAGGACTTCTGATCAGGGAGGAGTACGCATTTATATAAAGGGTTTTGCCGGCTCGATTTTCAAAAGCAACTCCAGTAGCACGAAGTCCTTTTTCAGTTCTGGTAACATAGTTAAACGTTTTTAACATCCTGGCTCGTTCATACTCTGCCAAACAACACAAAAAGTCTCTTAAACAGTATAAACCTCCGTATATCCGATTCCTCCCATTACCAGCAAACACAGGTTTACAGTATCCCAGCACTCTTATCACCGCGATTAGATCAATTGTTTGTTTCCTTGTAACTATTCAGCATCCTAAAAAACAGGACTGGACTCTCGGTTAGAACCGTGATATCATGGTCATATGAATAAACGAACATTTGTAAGACCTACCATAACAGAAGTACAAATTGCACTTATCAACGAATTGATTGCCAATAATCCTACTTGGGGTCGAACTAGGTTGTCTAAAGAACTTTGTCTCATTTGGAACTGGTGCGACCATAACGGCAATCCGAAGGATATCTCCTGTCGAGATATGTTGCGTAAATTAAATGCTAAGAAGCAAATCTGTTTACCAAATATCCAAAAACAAGGTAGACAACCCGGCACTCGGGATATCATAAAGCTGCAAATACATGACACAACTGAAATCACCTGCAGTATCAAAATTGGGCACCT
>JAYEHK010000071.1:0-19044 GCA_034659475.1 Bacillota bacterium
AAAAGCTCGATAAAGCAAGTTGAGTTGCCAATATGGATTTAGTCTAAAAACCAGTTCTATTAGTTCTTTGAGGCTATCAGAGTATTCAGGGAATCCAGGTTTTGCGGGGTGCGAAACTTAAGTTACAATGTGAAAAAGGGATATCAAAGGGGGGCTTAATGCATTGTTTAAGGTAATGATTGTTGAAGATGATCCGAAAATGAGAGGGATAATATTGGAAAATACAATTAAATGGGGATTTAATGGATTTGCAATAGATGAATTTGATACAGTTCTCACTGAATTTCTTATGTTTGAGCCTCACCTCGTATTAATGGATATAAATCTGCCGTCTTTTGATGGCTTTTACTGGTGTAACAGGATTAGGGAAGTCTCCCGGGTTCCCATCATTTTTATATCGTCCCGGGACAGCAATATGGATATTATTATGGCCATGAATATGGGGGGGATGACTTTATTCAGAAGCCTTTTTCCCTGGAAGTATTGATGGCGAAGATGAATGCACTTCTTAGAAGAACCTATTCATATGGGGATGTTGAAGCCAGTGTGATTGAACATAACGGAGTTGTCCTGGACCTGAAGGATAACCATCTGCAGTATAACGATCAAAAAGTTGATCTTACCAAAAACGAATACAGGATCACCTATATAATGATGAAAAAACAGGGGCAGGTTGTAAGTCGGGATGAGATCATGCGGGGGCTATGGGAAGATGAAAGTTTTGTTGATGACAATACTTTAACTGTTAATATTAATAGATTACGCAGGAAACTAGGGGATATCGGTCTGAAGGAGTTCATTCAAACCAGGAAAGGGTTGGGATATATTATTCAATAGGAATTTTGCCCCCCCAATATGTTTGCTTTTCTCATGGGAAGGTATATAGCTCGGAAAGCTGTGCGTTTCTGTCTACACGCATGAACGAACAGACAACCAATAAGAAAAGGTGATTGTATTCGGTCTGAACCGGAATGACAATCACCATTTTATTAATTAATATTTCATGGCTAGAGCTTGTGCTTTTTCAAGAAATTCGGTGTTCACTTTATTTCCAAAGAGAGATAAGGGCACTTTGAATTCTATAATCCCATTACAATAGGGGGCAATTTCGTAAAGGCCAAAACAAATCACCAGATTACCATCTTCGATATAGAATTCCTGTTCATTACTAATTCCATTCCAATTTTTCAGGGTATCATCAAAGTATTTATCGGGTTCAATCTGCATTTGTTTTTTAATTTCTTTATTGATAACTGCTGTATAGTTGATGTTTGATTTAAATAAATCATGTAATGGTAGTTCCTCACCGGTCTTAAGATCAATAGTGGAACATACTCGATTCGTCATCCCATGGGCACCACCGGTGTATTGGTAGTATTCTACATATAAACTTAATATATCGTTTTTGCTGTAATTAACCCGGTAATTTGTATAAGCTTGATAGGTATGCACCGGCCAACCATTCTTTGTAGCGTCTGCCACATACTCATCTAAACCTTCAGCGACCAGGTCTCTGAAATCAATAGCACTTTTTTCAAAACGATTGTTGATCTTATCCTGAATTTTTTTATCCTTTAAACCGTCTATCACCGGAATACTAAAATTCACTTCCAGAGTTTCGGTTTTGCTTTCAACCTTTTTGCTGCTGACAGTGAGTCCCTCCTGAATATCCTCGGCGACTAGGTTGAAGATAAGATTCCTTGCATTTGTAAAGTTTTCTACTCGTGGATAGGCTTTACACCCTAAATATATTACCATGGCTGAATCATCAGGAGGATAAGCTAATCTGATAGCCTGAACAAGGTTATTATCTTCTATAGTAGTGGTTTCCAGGCTTAACTTTTCTCTCAAAGCAGGGGTGAGTGCGGTATCAGAAAAGAGTAACTCAACCCGATAATCCCCCAGGCTGTCGTCTTTAACTTTCGTTTCACCTTTGAATACGAGCTCATCTTTGGCAAGAATTCGTAGCTGGGGTTCTTGGATGGTGTCGGCAAATGAAAACAATAGATCTGTTTTCTTAGCAGTATTATTAAATATACTATAATTCTCAATATTAGAATTACCAACCAGAGGGTTGTCCGTATCATCATTTTGCAGATATACAGTACGTTCAGCCTCATTCCAATTTACGGTAATTCCTAAGCTTTCAGCTATAAACCTTACAGGTACCATGGTGCGGTTATCCTTGATAAAAGGTTCTGCAGCCAATGCGACCTCTCTTTGACCTTCATCATTGTTTATCCTGGCTTGTTTATCGCCTATTCGTAGGTTAATCTCTGTGCTCCGGCCTTTTTCAACCGTAACGGTACGACTTTTGTCATTCCAGGAGACATTTGCCCCAATTCCTTCGGAAAGTATTCTAACCGGGACCATGGTTTTGCCGTTCTTTATTATGGGAGCAACACTACTGGAAAGATAGTTGCTATTCAGGCATATTTTAATCGTATCTTCTGTATTTACCGCTGGGGTATTCGCTATAACGGGGATAGAAGAATTTACTAAAACAAACGAACCCAATAACAAACCTGACAATACTTTTTTAACTGATTTTTTGTTCATAAGTAGCTTCCTTTCATTAATTATGATCTTGATTAAGTATATTCGGTTAATCGATACGATTGGTTACAAAATGGTTAAAAACAAAACCAGTTCGCACAAATGCAACGGTTTGTTAGGTGGGGGGAGAAAAAAGAGCAGTAGTTACCAAAACTTTCATTCATAAGAATATCAGGTTTGAATTGGGAGATATGGACATTGATGTTTCTTCGGACAAGAAGTGGCTTCTGTTCATCCTTGATCAGATTATTTCCAATTCCCTCAAATACATTAATCCAGGGGGGCTGATCAAGATATATACTGAAAGGAGCGAAAGGGAAAAGAGGCTTATTATCATGGATAATGGTGTGGGTATTAGAACCGAGGATATAGAGCGGGTTTTTGACAGAGGGTTTACCGGCTATAATGGCAGGGAATTTACCAAATCAACTGGTATGGGTCTGTACCTGACCAAAAAACTGGCCCGAAAACTTGGGCATGACGTTACCATAGATTCTGTTTACGGGGAATATACCAAGGTTACAATCCATTTCTTCAAACTCGGAGATTATTATCAAGTGTGTTAAGGGGACTATCGTATTGACACGCTGAAAAAAAGTTGCACTTCTTATCTTAAAACCCTTGAAGCAAATGCGCAGTCAAAAAAAGTAGCGCGGATAAGTGCTGCTATATTTTTTTAGTTTGGATGGCTATTGCATTATTTATAGCAGATCATCCACCACCTGGATTCATACTGATCATTTTTGTGTTGGTTATTCTGGCTTTTGTTGTATATATTTATAGTTTAGCTTTTATACCCCTTATGATGGCCGATGAAAAACATTTGCTGTGGAAAAATATTTTTCATTGGGTTAAGAGCGGAGCGATTGTAGGATTGTTATTGTGTCTTCTTCCTCGAGGAGAACCCTCAATGGAGGGACTTGGGAGTATCTACGATAAATTCATTCTTTTGGGTGTAATAGTCGTCGTCAGTGTAATAAGTGGTGTTGGGCTATATATTATTAATGGTATTTTAATTAAAAGATTGAAATGATTGAAGGTTTTAAGATTAGCACCTTCAATTTTTAGATATATGGTGATAAAGAAGATCTCAAGAGGAGGTCTTCCCGGTCGGCCAATTCCAAAAGTGAATCGCCAAATAGTACGCTGCAGGAATCAATAATAAAAATAATGATTTAATGAAAGCTGTCCAGCGCCAGTATTAACAGCTTTCCGATCTATACGTTGCTCGGGACTTTGTCGCAAAAACGTTCCCCTGTGTCATAATTGTTGACATATGTTCATACAAAGAGTATATATTAAATATGCGATAATGATTATCAATACTATAAATTAGTTGATAATGATGAGGGGGAATACTATAATGCATATTAATTCAAATTGTGTGGGTTGTGGTTTATGCGTAGATGAATGTAAATTTGGTGCGATTAGTCTTGTAGAAAACAGGGCTGTGATTGATCAAGATTTATGTAAGGAATGTGGCCGCTGTGCAACAGTATGTCAATTTAATGCGCTTGATTTTGATGATCCTGTTAAGCGGGATTCTTTGAAAAACTATGCCAATGCAGTTCCCGATAATTTCAGTACAGGTGTTGCTGGACGAGGTGCAGGAATGGGATGCGGACAGGGCAGAGGAAGAGGTTCCGGGTGCGGAGGAGCAAGAGGACAAGGAAGAGGAATGGGTACTGGAAGAATGAATAATAAAGGAGCAGGCCGGGGTAAGGGAATATTTAAATAATTGTTATGTGGTAAAACAGGCGAGGGGACGGTTCTTTTGCCTGTTAAATGCCTTTGACTGCGCGCCAATGATGCTGGCGGCAAACAGGCAAAAGAACCGTCCCCTTGCATATTGAACGTATTGGTGATTCCTTTGCTGGGCATCGTGATAACGCTGTCAATGACACTGATAAATGTCTTCCTCATTCTGCGGCCAGAAGATCCGAGCGCGGTCATTAACCTTTCGGAGCAGCAAAAGAAGCGGCTTGGTCCGGAGAAGCTTGAAGAAATGAGAATATTCATGGGACGTGCTATGCAGTGGCTCAATCTTGTGACGGCTGCCATGCTTGCCTATCTTCAATATGGAAGCATCAACACCGCGTTAGGTTACCAAAATGGATTGGGATGGGGGATTATTATTTTCGTACTCCTTGAATTGGGCATTGCTGGGGTAATGACAAAAAAATCTCTTGATTATACTTTTTACCGTCCTCCTGTAAGCTGAAATTCTAACCTGGAATACGAAAAATACATGTTGATTCCTCTGCGAAAAGTAATATTGGTGAGTTTAAATGCCTGAGCGCCATTGGGTGAAAGATTCATTCAAACTCATTTATATTACTCCTCACAGGGGAACTCTCCATGGCCGCAGGCCACAACCACTGATGAAAAGAGGAGAGGAGTCAGGCGCTATGCGCCAGGCATTGCCCTTACTCCTCACACCTGACCCCTTACAAAAAAAGTCTGCGTAAGTCCCGAAAGTCCGCGTTAGTCAGCGTCTATTCAACCTATTTTCTAACTAATCAAGTCTAAGTTATCAAATTAATTCACCGGGGTAAAAAAGGTTAAACCCTGGTGAATTTGATGTTTTGTGCTTGTTGTGATTTTGTCTCCGGTACTACGATTTGGATGTAAGCGCTTTGAAACTACTGCCAAGGCCGAGGGCGGCGATGCCAAACCAGAGGATCCACCCGATAAAGGGAATTCTTATGATGAACTGAACGAGCAGCAGGGCTGCTAGTATGAGCCGGAAGTCATGACCATTGTAATTTGTCTTTTCCCGAATAAAGCTGCTCAATGATTGTGCCACGACAATCTTGCTCAGATAAATGAGAATGCCATAGACCATTAAACCGATTATGCTCAGGGGAATACCGACTACCGTAATCATCACCAGTACGGAGAGCAAAGGCGCTGCCAGGAAAAGGAGTGATCCGATCCCGAAGCTTGTCGCTGGCTCCGTACAGGTTGCGTTTTACAGTGCCTGACGTTTGCCCGAAATTTCCGAATGCAACCATATCTTTGCCGATTTCTGCATCATCTTCCAATCGCCAGTCCTGACAGGCGAGCGTGGCAGAGCCAGTGACTTTACCCTGCAGGCGAATCGTTTGTCCGGCCAAGCGTATATCTCCTGCAACCGGACCATTAATTGTAATGTGTTGACCAGCAGCGATGATGTCCCCGCTAACTGGACCATTCACAATAATATCCTGACCGGCGATGTAGAGGTCTCCATCAATTGTGCCATCTACTTTTATCAATCGGCCCGTCAGAAACACAGGGCCTGAAATCGTTTTCTCTGCGGGAATGTACGTATCATCCTCCTGTGCTTGAACGGCATATGCAGGCAACAACAGCGCAATAAGGGTAAACGCCAGAAGAATTGTCTTTAACTTAGCTTGCAAACAAAACACCTCCGCCTTATAAGCTGTGGCATAAATGTTAAGAACGATGCCAGTTAACATTGCAATTATCATCATTATAATATGTGGATGTGTAACTTTAATACCTCTGTTGAAAATTTATAGTTGTTTGAGCACTGTAAGGTTGTATATCTTGCACGAAAGGCCGGAATGCGAATTTCTCGAAAGATTTACTAATTTAATGGATAATGATGACGAATGTATGGTCTTCTGGTGCATGATATATTAAAATCAGTTAAGAAAGTACAAAAAGGGGTGGAGTTATAAAAATAAGAGAAAGAAGGAGAGAAATAATGAAAAGAGTGTTTATTTGTTTTCTAATTGCTCTGGTGAGTTTAGGGGCTGTGGGGTGTGGACAGGAAGCGGACACGCCTGACACCACAAAGATAGTTAATATTGGGGTTATGCCCGATGTTGAATCTATACCATTTATTATTGCTGAAAAAAATGGCTATTTTGAAGAACAGGGTGTGCAGGTAAATATCGAACATTTCAAGAGTGCCAGTGATCGGGACAGTGCTCTTCAAAGTGGTCAGTTAGATGGCGTTGTGTCAGATGTTCTGGCGATTGTGTTTGCCAATGAGGGTGGATTTGACCTGCGAATGATTTCTAAGACGGATGGTAATATTGACTTATTGGCAGGAAAAGACTCCGGGATTGAATCCGTGAAGGACCTTACCGATAAAAGTGTAGGCATGTCCCTCAACACGGTGATGGAATATACAGTGGACCAGATGTTGCTAGCAAGTAAAATCAGTGCTGAAGACGCTGATAACGTTAAAAATATTGAGAAAATGGCGATTCCTAAACTGCCGACGCGATTGGAAATGCTGCAGAATGATAAGATCGATGCGGCCATTTTACCTGAACCTTTAGCGGGTTTAGCTGTGGGAAACGGAGCTCGTGTTCTAACCAGTACAGATGAATTAGGGGAAAAAGCAATTGTCATTGCGTTTATCGATAAAAGTTTGCAGGAGAATCCAGAAGAGATTAAAGCTGTTTTTAGGGCCTATAATGATGCAGTAGCCTATCTTGCCAAAGCCCCTCTTGCAGATTATGTTGACTATATTATTGAAGAACAAGGTTTCCCTGAAGGCATGAAAAACTCTATTAATCTTCCACAATATAATAACGCAACCTTGCCCAGTGAGGAAATGTTTAATCATGTTGTGCAATGGATGCAGGGAAAACAACTGATTGAAAACGATTACGAATACAATGATTTGATTAATGATCAGGTTTTGAGGTAATGTTTGAGTGATTAGCATTAGAGATCTTTCGGTAAGTTACCATCGAAAAAATGAAGATGCTCTGGCGATCGATCAGTTGAGTATTGATATCGATGCTGGAGATATTTATACCTTCATAGGCCCATCAGGTTGTGGTAAATCAACGCTGCTGTATGTTCTGTCAGGGATTTTGAAGGACTATACAGGCAGCGTATCCATAGATGGCAGGCCGATTGATCCCAAAGCGCAGCGCATCGGGCTGATTCTGCAAAACTATGGGTTATTGCCGTGGAAAACGGTTTGTGAAAATGCCGTGCTGGGCATAAAAATAAAAAATGATAGGCAGAGTCTGGGAGATTACGGTGCATATATTTTTAAACAATTAGGTATTGAGGGACTTCTGGATCGATACCCGAAAGAACTGAGCGGAGGACAGCAGCAGCGTGTTGCGATTGCGCGTGCATTTATTCTGAAGCCTGATCTGCTGTTGATGGACGAGCCTTTTTCGGCGTTGGATGCCATTACCCGGGAAGAAATGCAGGAACTTTTCTTTGATATATGGAAACAACATCGAGTAACGACTATTTTTATTACCCACAGTGTGGATGAAGCCCTTTATCTGGGCAATAAAATCGCAATCCTGTCATCTGCTCCTGGAAGGGTACTTGAGGTTCTGGAGAATCCATGCTTTCAAATGGATAACCTGAGGTCCAGGGATGAGTATTATGCGATGTCTAAGAAACTGCGGCAAATCGTAAGTAAAGGATGAGCAAGGTGTTCTCAACAGAGAAATGGCGCGGAGCCCTATTGGGCTTTGTGATTTTAATTATTACCTGGTATATGGTGTCTTTGGTTGTAAAGCTTCCCATTATCCCGTCGCCATGGGTGGTATTTATACATGTAGTACAAATATTTAGAGCAAAAATTGCAATACATGTCTTTTTTAGTCTTGCCAGAATTATGGAAGGCATTGCGATTGCTCTTTTGATTGGGGTGCCGGTTGGTTTTTTGATGGGGTATTTTGAAAAAGTGGATAAAGTCTTATCGCCGGTTTTGTATTTTTCATATCCGGTGCCCAAGATTGCTCTGCTGCCTATTATTATGGTGTTATTTGGACTGGGAGAAGCCTCTAAACTGATCATGATTGTGTTGATCATTATTTTCCAGATCATCATTACCTCTCGGGATGCGGTGAAAGACATTCCAGAGGAGACCTTTCGCTCCCTGCAATCTCTGGGTGCAAGTAAGCTTCAAACGTTTACGGAAATTATTCTGCCGGCCTCTTTATCTGAGATCCTGACGGCAACGAGACTGGCCTTAGGAACAGCTATATCCATACTCTTTTTTACCGAGACCTTTGGGACTGAATATGGGATGGGATATTTCATCATGGATTCGTGGATGCGAGTCAATTATCTGGATATGTATGCTGGGATCATCGTGTTAAGCTTTATCGGATTTTTTCTGTTTATCACCATTGATATTGCGGAGCGTAAGATCTGTTCCTGGAGGTGACACGGGGACGGTCGTATGTCACCGCTTCTGCAGGTTAGTTTTATTGCCATACGAGTTGCTGATCCCTAAAGCTGTTTTGGCAAGCAGATGGCGGCAAAAAGCGGTGACAAAAGGACCGTCCCCATGTCATCTAAGGAGTGCAATGTATGAATATTCAAATTTTTGGTGTAAAGAAATGCTTCGACACAAAGAAGGCTGAACGCTATTTTAAGGAAAGAAATATCAAATTTCAGTATATAGATCTGAGTCAAAAGAGCTTTAGCAAAGGTGAATTTGAAAGTGTGAAGGCAGCTACAGGACTGAATGAATTGATCAACCAGAAGGCGAAAGAATACAAGAAACTGAATCTGGATAAGATCGGTAACAGCAGTATGCGAGAAGAAATCTTGTTTAACCATTCGCAGCTTTTCAACACCCCCATTGTACGAAATGGGAAATGGGCTACAGTAGGATATAAGCCGGATATTTGGGAAGAGTGGGAGTAATAGGGGAACCTTGTCTCCCTGCTTTAATTTATAGAAAGATAATGGAGGGATTGAGTGTGAAGGTTGGGTTAATAAGGTGTCAGCAGACGGAGGCTATATGCCCAGGGACAGCAGACTTTAGAGTGATCAGGGAAAAACAGGGTGCATTCAAAGACGTAGAGGGTGAAATTGAAATCATTGGGCTAACGACCTGCGGGGGGTGCCCAGGCAAAAATGCGATTCCCAGGGCAGAGGAAATGATTAAGCGCGGCGCCGACACCATTGCATTGTGCTCTTGTATTACTAAAGGCAATCCCATCGGTTTTCCCTGTCCGCACGCACAGCAAATCAAAGAAGTGCTGACCAAAAGAATTGGGGATAAGGTGACGATTCTTGATTGGACGCATTAAAGTTGTAGAATATGTAGTGCGGTTATAAGGTAACAATGGGGTCTGACTCCAACGTGTACATGACCGGCGGAACAATGGAGATTACCACGTGGAGTGCAATATTATCAGGAGAGTCGACCATCTGTGCAACATTTGTTTGCTCAGGTGGTCTTTTGTCGTCTGTGCATTCATTACTTCCTTTAATCTTATTACCAAAAAAATGGAGGTAATCGTCAAAAAAGACAAGGTAACTTTGGCATCACGGTAGGTTGGCTGCTTTTGCAGCGTCGATTGAAAGGATGCGTCCTTTAACGTTTTCCATACAGATCTCCTTTCTGTCACGATACAAGTCGTCCAAACCCTTCTGCATGAGATTTGAATGTCTGTATGTACTGTGCTTCGTATGGACACAAAGACTGTGTGATTGCATAGGATAATTATTGGAATATAGACGACACACGTTGTGCATGTTAAATACAGGAAGGTGATGAAAATGCCATTTTTTATTGTGACAGAACACAGTCTAATCTTACCGGGTGAATATGAAAACTATGAATCTGCCTGCGATGGCTGTGATGCAGGTGATATTGTGTTTGTTGCAGATAGCAGAAGAATGCTGGAAGAAACGCTTAATGCAGAGACATCAGAATAGCGCATCAGATTCCCAGAGGTTTCGCGTTATTCAAAGTCGGTATTGCTGCAAAACAACAAATACCTCTGTTTAAATGTATGACTGTCCAGTGGGTAAAATATCCTGCAAGCGCTAGAGAAACTTCTGGTTTGCTTTCAACGCTCTCTGGGTTTTCTGACAGATGGCTTGGTGGGTACCAAAACGTTGTTTTATGTTATTGCAGCACGAGTGCGTGGAAACTCAAGTAAACTCACTAATATGACTTTACGCAGTGGAATCATAGAGACATTTAGCAGCATATAAAAAGAACCCTTTTCGTTGGAAAAATTCCGAACAAAAAGGGTTCTTTTTTTGCTAAGTTCTGTTTAGAAGTCGCAGGATTTTACGGTGCGGGGGAAGGGAATGACATCCCGAATGTTGCTGATTCCTGTAACGTACATGACGGCTCTTTCGAAGCCCAGACCGTATCCGGCATGCTTTACGCCGCCATATTTTCTTAGATCCAGGTACCACCCAAGACCTGCTTCCTCAATATTTAATTCTTCCATGCGTTGTTTAAGTATGTTTTCTCGTTCTTCTCTCTGACTGCCGCCTATGATTTCTCCTACGCCTGGGACCAATAGGTCCATTGCAGCAACGGTTTTTTCATCATCATTGAGGCGCATATAGAAGGCCTTGATTTCCTTGGGGTAATCGATGACAAATAACGGTTTTTGAAATATCTTTTCTGTCAGGTAGCGTTCGTGCTCGGTTTGCAAATCCTGACCCCAGGTAACAGGATAGTCGAAGGTTTCACCAGACTCCTGCAGGATTTCTACTGCTTTGGTATAGGTGATATGTGCAAAATCGGAGTTCACAATGTTTTCCAATCTTTTTTTGAGGCCTTTATCCACAAAGGCATTGAAGAAATCCATTTCTTCCGGGGCATTTTCTAAAACATAGGAGATGATGAATTTCATCATGTCTTCTGCCATTTTCATGTTGTCCTGCAGATCTGCAAAGGCGATTTCCGGTTCAATCATCCAGAATTCTGCCGCATGTCTGGCCGTGTTTGAATTCTCTGCTCTGAATGTAGGTCCAAAGGTATATACATCTCGGAAAGCGAGTGCAAAGGATTCTGCTTCCAACTGACCACTCACGGTGAGATTGGTTTTATGTGCAAAGAAATCTTTGGAGAAATCTACCTTCCCATCTTCACTCATGGGAGGGTGCAGGGGGTCAAAGGTTGTTACGCGAAAGACTTCCCCTGCGCCTTCCGCATCATTTGCAGTGATGATGGGGGTATGTACATAAACAAATCCGTTTTCCTGAAAAAACTGGTGGATCGCGTAAGCAAGCAGGGAACGTACACGAAAAACAGCGGAAAATAGATTGGTTCGAGGACGCAGATAGGCCACTTCTCGCAAAAATTCCCGGGTATGGCGTTTGGGCTGAATAGGGTAATCTTCAGGAGAAGAACCTTCCAGGCTTATCTGAATGGCCTTTATCTCAAAAGGTTGTTTAGCTTCCGGGGTTTCAATGACTTTACCGAGCACTTTCACTGCAGAACCGGCACCCCATTTTGTCACTTCATCAAAGTTTGGCAGTGCTTCCTTTTCATAGACGATTTGGATCGTATTAAAATGGGTGCCGTCATTCAGGGCGATAAAACCGAATGACTTTTGATCGCGATTGGTTCTGATCCATCCATTTATCTCGACGTCGTTGTCTGCGTATCTGCTGGTATTACGAACAAGTTGTCTTACGACTGCTTTTTCCATTTAGTTGGCCTCCTTCATTATTGTAACTGCTCAATTAAGTACTTAATTATATTTTAGCACATGATTAGTACGAGAATAGGTTGAGTATAAGCGGAATTATTAGTTGGAAAGTTGGTTAGTTGGACAGTTGGAACGTTGAAGTGGGTTTATTAAAAATAGGAACCGAAAACGCTGATGTTCGCTGATTGTCGCTGATGAACGCTGTTTTTTAATAAAAATTTTAAACTGCTTTAGAATTGTCCGCCTTTCCATAGGAAATTCTTCTAATTTCATCAGTGGCTGCGCTTGTCCTTAGGGTATGGCCTGGGGCCGCGGGTATCAGACTACGGTTAATCCTGCCTAATATTACCTTTGACCTTGCCGATTTATTATCGATAGTATTGTATGTATGCGAGGCATCAAAAATTCAGCGACATTGTTTGCTGTAAGCTGAAGTAAAAAAAAAGCTAGGAGAATACATATTTATGAGTAAGAAATGGACTTGGGTTTTGGCAATCTTTGCAATTGCCGTTTTAGGATTTTTCATTTTCCGTTTTGCAACTGCAGGAACTGCACCTACAATGAAGACAGTGAATGCTGTATCGGGAGAAACCAGCATAACGCTGTCCGGGTTGATTGAAGAAGATGGAGGCAAAGCGCTTAGCAAGGTTGGCTTTAGATGGGGGACAAGCAGGGAGCTCGAAGAATATGAGCTTTTCAATGGTCCCACAGAGGAAGGAGCAGCATTTTCAGTAATGCTAGGAAACTTGGAGGACGGAACCACCTATTTCTACCAGAGCTATGCGGTCAACGAAAAAGGGACAGGCTATGGTGAAATTCAAAGTGTGACTACAGCGGAAAAGCCCAATCAACCACCAAGTGTAACCGTTACCAGCCCTTCGAATCATATCACCGTTACCCAGGGAACCGCCGTGAAAATATCCGCTGTGGGTGAGGATGATGAAAAGGTGGAAAACATGGTGCTGTTCATTAATAATACAGCCAAACTTCATCAAGAAGGAAATACATTGGACTATGATTGGTATACAGAGGGTTTTGACCCGGGTTCTTATGAGATCAAGGTGACCGCAGGGGATGGGCAGGAGGAAACAGAAGCGTTGATTTCTCTGGTTATCAAAGAAAAGGTGGTTGTTCCCACACCAAAAACCGCAACTGACAGCTCACAGCAAGCAGCTGTAAAGGAAACGCAGCAGAGTAGTACGACGGTTTCAAGAGCAAGTAAGACAGATCGAAGTAAATATTCAAAACTGGGCAAGATACAGGGATCCTATGGGTCTTTCTGGTACCGAGATACATCTGGTGGGCGCATTGAGATAGACCCCAACTGGGTGAGCGAAAACATTGTAACGATTACACTGCCTGGTTTAAACCAGAAGGTGCAGGTGCATAAGGATGCTGCGGATAACTTTATCCAGGCGTTTACGTACATAAAGAACGGAACTGCAAACATTAACGGGAAACAGGTGCCTTTATTGAGCCTCATTGATAGCATGGATGGAACCTTTGTAACCCGCCATGTCATGTGGAATGCTTCCAGAGGCTTAAGCCGTCATTCATGGGGCATTGCGATTGATATCAATGCAGCGGGACACTTCGGATATATCGATCCTGCTAAACACCCCAACGATCCAAATTTAATCCTATGGGAAAAAGCATTTGAACCGGCCGGATTTAGTTGGGGAAACAGATATAGTGACTCTATGCATTTTGAGATGATGGACTAAATTGCTCCAGTACCTGCTCTTTTGCTAGATAAACTTTATAATGCTTTATTGGCAGATAATAATTATCGGTCATGATATACCTGTAAGCGAAATGCTTGCAGGTATTTTTATGTAAAGGGGATTGATATTGTGAACAAAAAATTGACAATGATTGAATTGAGCATTGTTGTGGGGTGCAACTGCTTCGTGGTGATGGGATGGTGAAAGTAAATGGTCAAGACCGCGCAATGAGCGGTGAACTTAATCTGGCTGACGGATCACAGAGCGTGAAAAGCTAAAAAGAGTAATTTCTAATATTATTGATAATTCTATGAAATATATGATAAACAACCGGGGGAAATTAAGATTATTCTGCGGATGGAAATCGATCGTGTTATTGTAGAGATCAAGGATACTGGACAGGGAGTGGCTAAAGAAGCATTCCCCTTTATTTTTGATCGGCTTTATCGGGTTGATCCATCACGCAACATTCAAGGGAGTGGGTTGGGATTGGCCATTGCCCGGCGTATCATTGAAGAACACGGTGGGCAAATATGGGCGCAAAGTGAAAAAGGCAAAGGGATCAGTATCTTTATTTCTCTCAAGAAAGATGGTCAGGAATAGGGATGAAGAGGATCTTAATTATCGAGGATGATACCAGTATTGCTGAATTGGAAAGAGAATATATGGAGATTAATGGTTTCTCGACAGATATTGAAAATAATGGGGAGACTGGATTGCACAAAGCACAGAGTACTGATTATGATTTGATCATCCTTGATCTTATGCTGCCCAGAGTGGATGGATTTGAAATCTGTCGGCAATTGCGCATTGATAAACTTTCCCATCGAGTATATATTAATGAGATAGAAATCAACCTTACGGTCAAAGAATTTGATCTATTGGTCTTACTGGCCTCCTATCCCAATCGGGTTTTCAGCAAAAATGAATTGTTTGAACGAATCTGGGGACTTGATTCTCTGGGAGATAGTGCCACGGTAACCGTACATATTGGAAAAATTAGAGATAAAATTGAGTTGGTACCGTCTAATCCCTAGTATATAGAAACCATCTGGGGCGTTGGGTATCGATTTAAAATGTAAGATTAGGCAAGGGGGAGCATAATGGATCAAAACAGTAATAGACGAGGTCTTCAGAGCAAAAAAAGGAAACAGACGCAGCTGATGGTGTCGGACCCCACGGAGTTGATGATTTTCTTAATTCAATCCATTCCGAACAAATCACGGAATAACATCAAATCCATATTGTCGCATCGTCAAGTCCGGGTAGACGGACAGGTGGTGACAAGGCATGACCATCCTTTGCAAAAGGGACAGGCAGTAACCGTAGACTGGTCGATCGTAAGGGATGAGGGTCAGACCAAAGGGGTCAAGATTCTATATGAGGATGCTGATATTATCGTGGTGGACAAACCCGCTGGACTCTTATCCATTGCCTCGGATAAAGAGAAACAGTTTACAGCTTATCACTATTTAACAGATTACGTTCGAGCAAAAAATCCAGAAGACAGGGTGTTTATTGTGCACCGTTTGGACAGAGATACTTCAGGGGTAATGCTGTTTGCTAAGAATGAAAAAATCAAACACGAACTGCAGGATGCTTGGAAGGAAATGGTGACCGACAGGGCCTATGTGGCTGTTGTAGAAGGACGTGTCGAGAAACAGGAAGGAACCATTAAGTCCTGGTTGAAAGAAACGAAAACCAAGATGATGTACTCCAGTTCTATTGCTGAAGACGGTTTGGAGGCTGTTACAGATTACAAGGTCCTGCAGACATCCTCCCAATATTCTTTGCTTGAACTCAGGTTGAAAACAGGTCGAAAAAACCAGATACGAGTGCATATGAAAGACATTGGGCACAGTATTATTGGAGATAAAAAATATGGTGCAACCACAAATCCCATTGGTCGACTGGGGCTTCATGCACATATTCTGGCTTTCCGCCACCCTGTTACCGGAGAACTCATGACATATGAGACGGAAGTACCGAAGAGGTTTTCGCGTTTGGTGAAATAATTTTTGGTTTGCTTAAATTATCACAAAAGCTAAAAATTAGCTTGTAATAAGTCGAAATATGATACAATATCCTTGGTATATATAGGGCAATTGTTTTTTCTTGTAAGCCGCGAACAATTTTGTTATTGAAATCTCAGGCACGTGCCATTGTCAGAGGCTCAGCCAAAGCCGAGTTTTCTAACAAATTTCCTTTTTTAAAGTTTGCTTTCCATCATTTAAACGCCAATATACCAAAAAAATAATGGGGGAATGAACGAATGTTTACGAGGCATGAAGACACGTACCAAAAAAAACTAGTCAGTGCAGAAGAAGCTGCAAAAAACGTAAAATCAGGCGATTGGGTTGAGTATGCTTTTGGTGTTTGCTGTGCCAATGAATTTGATGAAGCACTGGCAAAACGAAAAGATGAACTCCTGGATGTGAAAATCAGGTGTGATATTGGGGCCTATCCACATTATACGCTGGATGCCGATCCCACAGGTGACAGCTTCTGTTGGAATAGCTGGCATGTTGCTGCACATGACAAAAAGCACTTGGGAAAAAATCTCTATTATATTCCCATGAAGTTTCATGAAATCAATCCGATGACACGAAATGATTGCGAAAAGAATAACGTTTTTGTTGCCCAGGTAAGCCCTATGGACAAACATGGCTATTTTAGCTGGGGCGCTGGAAATCCCAGTTCGATGTCTGCTTTTGAAGTGGCTGATATTCGCATTTTAGAGATCAATAAAAATATGCCTCGCGTACTGGGTGGCGGGGAAGAGGGTATTCATATTTCGCAGGTGGATTGTGTCATTGAAAGCAGCAACTGTGATCTGCCGATCATTCCAGACGCTCCAGCAAATGAAATGGATATCAAGATTGCTTCACACATTATTTCTCGTTTGTACGATGGCTGCTGTTTACAATTAGGCATTGGCGGCATTCCAAATGCGGTAGGGTCAATGATCAGTGAATCCGATCTGAAGGACTTGGGTGTGCATACAGAAATGTATGTAGATGCCTATGTAAAAATGACTGAAGCAGGGAAAATTACTGGATCACGCAAGAATCTCGATCGATATAAACAGGTCTTTGCTTTTGCAATGGGAACCAAAAATGTATATGACTTTATAGATGATAATCCGGGGGTTGCATCATACCCGGTGGAATACACCAATCATCCAGCTGTTATAGCAAGAATTGATGATTTCATTTCGATCAACGCCTGCATTGAAGTGGACATATTCGGACAGATTTGTTCTGAGACTGTTGGAACCAGACATATCAGCGGTACGGGCGGGCAGCTTGACTTTGTTGAAGGGGCCTATAAATCCAAGAATGGACAGAGTTTTGTTTGTATGCACTCCACTATTACCAATAAGGAAGGCAAGAAAGTATCCAGGGTGAAACCTATTTTAACGCCTGGTGCGATTGTAACTGATCCTCGTACAGCGGCCCATATGATTGTGACAGAATATGGTGTTGCCAACATGAAAGGAAAAAGCACGTGGGAAAGAAGTGAGGAGCTCGTTAACATAGCGCATCCTGATTTCCGTGATGAGCTCATTCAGTCCGCAGAGGAAATGAAAATCTGGCGTCGTACTAATAAGATCAGGTAATTTATTTTAAAAAAATTATTATATTTAGCAATATAATTTGACATTTAGATGGATTTAATATACAGTATATATGCCTTGTTCTATAAATGATCTCCTTTTTGGGGAATAAGTCCAAGAGCAAATCCAGAAGGGAGATGAAAAAATGTTCGAAGATAAGTATTTAGTATGCAAAGATTGCGGAAACGAATTCCTCTTCTCAGCTTCCGAACAGGAATTTTATGCTGAAAAAGGTTTTCAGAATGAACCTGGACGTTGCCCAGATTGCAGAAGAGCACGCAAACAACAGCGTAACTCAGGTGGCGGTTACAGAGAAGAACGCCAGATGTTTAAAGCTATTTGTGCTGAATGTGGTCAGGAAACGACCGTTCCGTTTGAGCCTACTGGTGACAGACCTGTTTATTGCAGAGACTGCTTCCAGGCCAGACGTAATCGCAACTATTAATCTTTAAGCGTAATAAAAGAGGCTAGTATTTATACTAGCCTCTTTTTTTTGTGTCAGGTCTATTTTGTATAAAGATTGTATTCAATAGGTGTTTAGTGTATGAGAAAACGCCGGCTTTTGCTGTTGACAGAGTCAGCGCACAAACCGGCGTTTCTTTATTTCATAGAGTTACTCAAAAGCTGGAACACATGCACCAGGATAATTTTCTTCAAGGTATTTTTTGACCTCTGGTGATTGCAGTGATTCGCCAAGTTTTTGAATGAGTTCGTTATTTTTGTTTTCCGATCTTACTGCTAGTATGTTTGCAAAAGGAGAATCCTTGGGTTCCATGAAAATGGAATCAGTAACCGGATTTAGCCCGCCTTCAATGGCGTAATTGCTGTTTATAACACACAGATCCAGATCTTCTAAAGACCGTGGTAACATAGCGGCATCCATCATAACGATCTTTATTTTCTTCGGATTCTCGGAAATATCTCGGTCTGTAGCAGTTACGCCGGCGTTTTCCTTCAGCTTGATGAGGTTTGCTGCTTCAAGGACCATGAGTGCTCGCCCGCCATTGGTAGCATCGTTGGGAATACCAATGGATGCACCTTCTTTAACATCCTCGACATTGGTGACATTTTCTGAGTAAATGCCCATTGGTTCATTGTGTACTTTGACGGTCCACACCAGGTCTGTGTCGTTTTTGGCATTGTAATCATTCAGAAAAGGGACATGCTGAAAGAAATTAGCATCTATCTGCTTATCGTTCAGCGCCGGGTTTAACAGACTGTAGTCGGTAAATTCCTTGATTTCCAGGGTGATGTTTTCCTCTGCCAGCAGCGGTTTTACCACTTCAAGAATCCCTGCATGGGGTATGGCGGTTGCACCTACCACAAGTTTGTTTTCGTCACCTGCAGGTGTTTTTGCTTCCTGTCCGCCACAGCCTGTGAGGCTGATTGCCAGGAGTAAGATACAACCGATTAATCCTGTTAGTTTCTTTTTCATTTCTATTCCTCCTTTATTTTAGGGGTTAGGGGTGAGGAGTCAAGAGTGTAGGGGATTTTTAAATCCCTTACCGCTTTCTCCTTACCATTTACCCTTTACGAACTAGTTCTTTTTGTTTTCAGTGGTTTCGGCGAGGTTGTCACCCATCATCTGAATGCCCTGTACCAGAATAATCAGTATTATAACGGTTACCCACATAGTCAGAGTTTCATAGCGCTGAAAACCGTAATAATAGGCCAGTGTGCCCAGGCCTCCGCCGCCTACGATGCCTGCCATGGCGGAATAACCTATCAGGTTGATGGTGGT
>JAYEHK010000072.1:0-18935 GCA_034659475.1 Bacillota bacterium
CTCATTCGGATGTCCCTTTCAGCTAGGTTATTATCAAACGGAACCTCCGGTATGTGCAGGAACAAGAGGATATTTTCCTTGTATCGGCTCATACGTTCCAAAAGATTGCGCGCTTTGCTTTTGGCTAGGAGGCACCCCGTGCTAGGCACTTAACTTAATATAAAGAAGATGATTAACAAACTGCAGGGGCACTGCAACTACTATGGTGTAACAGGAAACCGCAGAGCATTCGGCAATTTCATCGACGAAGTTAGAAGCCTGATCTATAAATGGCTGAACAGACGAAATCAGAAGAAGAATTTTGATTGGAGCAAATTTGTACTGTTTCTCAAGAAATATCCACTGCCAAAAGCGAAAGTAAAAGTGAACATATTCGAAGTGGGGGCAGTGCCAGCTGTTTAATGTAAATGATGACGTAAAAAGCCGTGTGCAATTTTCGCACACGGCAATTTTACATCCATTTTCAGCGTCTAGAAACATTTGGCTTTTTTGCAGGGGAATCATGATTATTCCATCATTAATTTTTCTAGTTCCAGCGGTTGAATATGTTTGCCATTCTTGAAAGCTCTCATATTCCCACCAGATATCTCGTCTATCAGCACAATCTGCTGATCCGGGCCGACCCGGCCAAATTCAAATTTAATATCATATAACTCTATATCCTTTTTGGCTAATTCAGCCTTGACTACTGCAGTAATCTTTTGAGTTAGATCCTTCAAGATCTGGTATTCGGCCTTGGAGAGAAGCCCCAGCATGTCAAGAGCATCCTCGGTAATAGGTGGGTCCAGCCGAGCATCATCTTTTAATGTAATTTCCACAAAATAGTCCAGAGGCTGTCCATCCTCGGCATATTCTCCATAACGCCGTAAAAAGCTTCCCACCGCCCGGAGCCGGCAAATAACCTCAAGTCCGCTACCAAACACTACAGCTGGTCTTACGGTCATCGTAGCTTCTTCAATATTGGCATCAATATAATGTGTAGGTATACCATGTTCTTTCAATGCTTCAAAAAAGAACTTGGTCAAACGCAGCCCGGCCCTTCCTGCTCCCTCTATCGTCAGCCCCACCGAATTTGACCCTGGATCAAAGATCCCGTTTTCTCCGGTAGCATCGTCCTTAAATTTTAATAAGTAATTGCCGTCATCCAGACGAAAAACATTCTTGGTTTTGCCAGTATATACTAATTCCATTGTCACTATCCTTTCGCTGATTATTTGGAGATAATTATAAGCATATATGCATCAAAAAGCAATTTTTTTTTGCTGATAACAGATCTTTGGGTGTCCCTCCATCCCCCCCATCCCCTTGTCATATTAATTTTAGGACTTTCATCCTGTGTATTATTATGGAAAACGTAGTATAATTCTATGCGAGGAAAATGCGAATTATAGGGCGAAATATCGAATAAAAACGATGAGGGAACGAGGTTTATTTGTGGCTTTAGACAATATGCAGTCAATTGTAGATGATGGATCAATTACTGATCTTGGCCGGGTTACATGATATCGTGGGTTAAGCGATGTGCAGGGACGCAGTTTAATGCGAAAATAGGAAAATAACTGGGAGTAAATTAATGATGTTAAGAAATTTGAAGATAAGAACAAGGCTAATGGCGTTAATAGGATTAATAGTATTGATCTCTTTTGCACTTAGCACTTTCATTACTGTAAATCGGAGTACTAGTATGGCTAAGGATTCTGCTTATAAAATAGCAGAAGAAACTGCCAAAGACTATGGTAATCAGGTGCAGGGAGAAATTGAAGTAGGCATGGATGCAGCGAGGACTTTAGCCCAAACGGCTAAAGCCATAAAAGTATCCGGGAATACTGATAGACAGCTTATGAATAGTATTCTAAAAACTGTCCTAGAAGATAATCTGGATTTTTTAGCAGTTTGGACTATTTGGGAACCAAATGCCTTTGATAGCAGAGATAGTGAATTTATTAATACGCCGGGTAATGATAAGCAAAACGGACGATTCACTTCTTATTGGCATCGTAGTGATGGGGCTGTAAAATTAGATGTCCTACAAAATTATGAGTCCCAGGGTGATGGAGATTTTTATTTAGTTCCGAAAAAAACAAAGCAGGAAACCATTGCTAAGCCTTATAAATATAGCATTGCAGGCAAAGATGTTTTAATGACCAGCCTTGTTGTTCCAATTATGTATGATGGTAAATTCCTTGGTGCAGTTGGGGTAGATATTACTTTAGATACTCTTCAGGAAATGATAACAAATATAAAACCTTTTGAAACAGGTTATGCTGCACTGGTTGAGAATAGTGGCATCTATGTAGCTCATGCAGATTCCCAGTGGATGAGTAAGGATATTGGAGATACAGAGGAAGCAATAGCAGCCAAAAAAGCTATAAGAAAAGGTGAAACGCACAGCGGGGTATTCTGGTCACAGGTATTCAATGACGATGTCTACAGGATATTTACTCCGGTACATATTGGTAAAACCACAACCCCTTGGTCATTTACGATAAGTATCCCCATGGGTAAAATAATGGAACAAGCCAATCGGATAAGGAATGATTCTCTGGCGGTAGCAGGAATTGCCATACTACTACTACTGCTGGTTTTATACCTAGTAGCAAATAGTATTAGCAAACCTATTATGGAAACCACTCGAGTATTAAAAAATATTGCTGAAGGAGAAGGGGATCTGACCAAGAGACTAGAGATAAAATCAAATGATGAAATAGGAGAAATGAGCCAGTATTTTAATAAATTTATTGAAGATATTCAAAAGCTTGTACGGGAAGTTATAGGCAATGCTCAGGAATTAAGTGCCTCGAGTGAAGAACTCTCGGCAACAGTTGAACAGATTTTTGCCCAGGCCCAGCACGTAAATTCCAGTGCGCAAGAAATTGCTGCTGGTATGGAGGAAACCACTGCTGCTGCAGAGGAAGTTACTGCATCAGCACAGGGAATTGTTTCTGCTACTGAGCAGCTAAACATGAAGGCTAAAAAAGGTGACCAGTCTGCCCATGAGATTGATGAAAGAGCACAGGAAGTACAAACAAAAGCTATTGAATCTCAACGGTTTGTTACTGAAATGTACGCAGAAAAACAAGCGGGTATTTTGAAAGCTATTGAGGAAGGGCAAGTAGTCAAAGAAATAGTGAACATGGCAGACGTTATTTTCAGTGTAGCTGAACAGACTAATCTATTAGCATTGAATGCGGCTATTGAAGCTGCTAGAGCAGGTGAGCATGGTAGAGGTTTTTCTGTTGTTGCGGATGAAGTTCGTAAGCTAGCTGAACAATCTGCGGAAACAGTGACCAGTATCCAGACAGTAGTCCGGCAGGTACAGAATGCTTTTGGAAATCTGTCAGATAATGCCACTGGCATTTTGGTCTTTATTGATGATAAAGTGGTAAGCGATTATAAAGAAATGGTAGCTGTGGGAGCAAAATATCGTGAAGATGCTGACTTGCTTGCAATCCTGGTAGATGACTTTACCAGCAATGTTAAGGATATTGAAGAAGCTACAGAAGAAACTGACAAAGCTATGGAAGCAATAGCTTCTACGGTAGAACAGGGGAATGCAAATATGCAGGATATATCTGCTAACATGGATGAAACCACGAGGGCTATCGAAGAAGTAGCTAAAGTCACCCAGAAACAGGATGAAATGGCAGAGTCTTTAAATATTCTGGTGAATAAATTTAAGGTCTAGTTTAGGGTAAAATTTGAAAAATTTCGTGTGAATGGTGTTTCGATTAGTTAAAGGTTCAGAGCCGTAAATTAGTTTTCCATTGATTGGTGTAACTAATTTACGGCTCTTATATTAGATGACAAGGGGACGGGGTTGTTGTCAACCTCGTCCCCTTGTCATCTATTGGTCCAGTTACCACAACGTCGTCTCCTCAAAAATCTTTATAAATAATTAATTTTTACCAAATTATACTAAACTTTTCTTAAAATATGGTACAATTTAATTACTCGGTTAGTCGACCGACTGAAAGGAGGAAGCATTTGTGACCGCTCCAGTAGAACATCAATCAAGTAAAAAACAACTAATCATCGATGCAGCGACTCGTCTTATCATGGAACAAGGAGTGAAAGGAACCTCTCTTGCAGATGTAGCCCGGGAGGCAAAGATTAGTAAAGGGACTCTGTTTTATTATTTTCCCGCGAAAGATGATCTGATCTATGAACTTACCGTTCAGCATTTTGATAATATTTCATATGCCTTACTTGATCGGGTTGAAAGCATGAAAGAGGAATCACTATATAAAATTATGCAGGAATGTGTAGCCACCATCCTTATGGCTGAAGACCGTGGTCGGCTCAACCTGTACCTGCTTCAAGAAGCCGTCATTGAAAACGAAGTCCTAAGAATAAGATTTCGCCAGACTTACCAGGAGTATCGCGTTCTCATGAAAAAATTCTTACAAATTGTCTCTCCTTCAAGCTCTGCAGAGGATAACGAAGTCTTATCTACAATGTTAATTGCCCTCGCAGATGGGTTAATTATTCAATGGCTGATTGATCCCGATACAGTGTCAATTGATAAAACCTCAAGAATAATGGCGAATCTACGTATTCTGGACTCATCAGAGATCTGAAAACCTGCTGTATTGAAAAAATCCAATTTCTTTTCAAAATACATAGCAAAATACACAGCTTCTATAACTATTATTTTCAGCACCGAACATAGCCTATCCTTGTTTTCGTCCGGTTCTAAACCGGTCAAAAAAAATATATTAGGAGGGTTCTGTTAATGAGTGAAATTCTTGAATACCAGTTGTTCATTGACGGTCAATGGACACCCGGGGAAAGCGGAGAAATGATGGAAGTCATTAATCCCGCCACCCGTGAAGTCGTGGCTCGGGTACCACGAGCTACACGAGGCGATGTTGATCGCGCCCTCGCATCAGCTCGTAATGCCTTTGAATCTGGAGTCTGGTCACGAAAATCGCCAGAAGAAAGAGCAGACATCCTTACCAATGCCGCTCTAATGATAGCTGCCAACGGAGAGCGCTTGGCATATCTGGAATCCTTAAGCTCGGGGGCAACTATTCGCCGAACCAGTGTAATTGATATAGCTGAAATAGCTGGTTCTCTAGTAGTTGCTGCTATGGTTATGCGGGAAATGCCTAAAATAGAGCATGCTATATGCCCACCTTGGATGGCACCAATGCATAGTTATACCAAAAGAGAACCTATCGGTGTTTGTGCTGGTATTACCCCCTGGAACTTTCCAATGATCTTAGCCGCTTACAAATTTGCTCCTGCCATGGCCATGGGAAATAGCATGGTGATGAAACCTGCCAGCATAACCCCGGTAACCACTCTTGAGCTGGCTAAAATACTCTCTGATGCAGGAGTACCTGCGGGCGTTTTCAACTGTATCAGCGGACCCGGATCATCCATTGGAAACTACCTGGCCGGACACCAGGAAGTAGATAAAATTGGATTTACCGGTTCAACCGAAGTTGGCAAACAAATTGGGCGCCTTGCAGCAGATGGCATTAAGCGTTTAACCCTGGAACTAGGAGGTAAATCCCCTCTCATTGTCCTGGATGATGCAGACATGGATATGGCTACGAATATGGCGCTGTTTGCGTTCCTGATGCATTCAGGACAGGTTTGCGAATCAGGCACGCGCTTGATTGTTCCCCGACATATGCAGGATGAACTCGTAGAACGAATGATTGCCAAAATACAAACGCTTACCATAGGCGATCAACTGGACCCTGCAACAGACCTGGGGCCAATTGCTTCTTTGGATCAGCTTAAGACCATTGAGCGTTATGTTGAAATTGGTAAAAATGAAGGCGCACAATTAGCGTGTGGTGGGAATCGCTTAACGGGTGGCATTTATGATGATGGCTTTTTCTTTGAACCCACCATCTTTTTAGGCTGCAACAATAAGATGCAGCAGGTGCGCGAAGAAATATTTGGACCTGTACAATGTGTGATTCCTTATGATGACTTAGATGAAGCAATCGCTATAGCTAACGATAGTCCCTACGGTCTAGGCGGGGGTATCTGCAGTACGAATACCACTCGTGCTCAGCAGGTAGCTGCGCGTATGCGTACCGGTACGGTTTGGATTAATACCTGGCATGTATTAAGACCTGATGTTCCCTTCGGCGGCTATAAAGAAAGTGGCTATGGCCGGGAGAATTTCTACCATGCCCTCATGGCTTACAGTGAGGTCAAACATGTATGTCAAGATCTGACCCCGGAAGCCAGTCAGTCCTTTGTCTATAACTTTATTGGGCTCAATAAGTAAAGGGAGGTAGAAGAGATGGGTATACCAAAATATTTCATATGGGATTTTCGACCTGTAGTAGAAGTGGGAGTCGGTTGCCGTACTTTTGCCCCACAACGCTTTATGGAAATGGGTGCCAAACGCGTAGCCATTATTACTGATCCTGGCCTGGTTCAGGCTGGCGTGGTGGACATGGTAAAAGATATTTTCACCGTACAAGGCCAACCAAAACTAGTAGGTATCTACGATAAAATCGAGCAGGATGCAGGCATGCGAGTAATCAATGACTGTGCCCGCTGGTGCAGGGAAAATGCTGTAGATGGCATCCTGGGACTGGGGGGTGGAAGCGTCCTGGATTCAGTAAAGGGCGTTAAATTATTACTAGGTACCGGTGAAACTGACATTAAGAACCTCATGCCAGGTAATATGGGACCATTTATCCGTCCTCTGGGTCAACCTTTGGGCATTCCTAACGTTTCAATACCTACTACTGCAGGCACTGGATCAGAGGTCTCCCCACTTGCAGTTATATTTAATGAAGAAGCCAAAGTGAAAGGGGACGTAAATCATCCCTTTATTGCCGCTGATTTTGCCCTTTTAGATCCCGATCTGACTGTTGGGCTGCCACCAGCTATGACTGCCTCTACTGGTTTCGATGCACTTAGCCATGCCATAGAAGCAGTAACATCTCCTGATGGTAATACGATGATAGACGCCTTAAGTTTACAGTCTATACGTTTGATCGTAAAATATTTGCCCATAGCAGTAAATGATGGAAAAAATCTAGAGGCAAGAACGCAGATGTTAATTGCTTCCAATATGGCAATCATGGGCTTCAGTATGTCCGGCATGACGTTCCCGGTTCATAATGTTGCACACGCTGCTGGTGGGCAGTTGCGTATACCTCATGGACAAGCAGTAGGTGTGGTTTTACCTGCTATGATGGAACATGCTTCTTGGCATTTTCAACCTAAAGCCGAAGAACTGGCACAGGCCTTTGGTGTCAATACTAGCGGCTTGAATCCAGCAGAAATAGTAGCCGCCACCCGCGAAAAACTACTGGCTATCATGCAAGAATGCCATTTTAAGCCTCAATTTGATACCGCATTGGATGAACAGGGTATGGTGAATATGCTCTGGGCAGTTAAGCTGGATCCTTCCGCTTTAATATATCCACTGCCAGACGAAACCATCAATGCTGTCCTTGGCACCATATTCAAATAAACAATAAATCGATTAAGGGCCGGGAATTCCCGGTCCTTTTCCCATTAGCTTAACTTTTGCACCCTATAAAACAGCGAGAAATCTGGGGATAAAGTAGCTCCAAACGGGTATAAATCCGCATGAAAACCGTTTATTTGTATGATTTAAATATCAATTCAAACAGGGAGGATTAATGGTGTTTAAAATTATCAAGAAAAAAATCCTGGCCCCAGCCATTAAACAGTTTGACGTTGAGGCAAAGGCGATAGCGGCAAAAGCAGAGCCAGGACAATTTGTCATTCTACGAATTGATGAAAAAGGGGAAAGAATCCCCCTGACTATCGCCGACTTTGATCGGGAAAAAGGCTATATCAGCCTGATATTTCAAGAAGTAGGGCGGAGTACTCTGGAAATGGGGGAGATGAATGAGGGCGACAGCATACTCGATCTGGTCGGCCCGCTGGGTAAAGCATCTCACGTTGAAAACTTCGGCCGGGTAATCTGCATAGGCGGCGGAGTGGGAGTAGCACCTATATATCCCATCAACCGTGCCCTCAAACAGGCAGGCAATCATATAAGCTCCATTATTGGTGCCCGAAATCAAGAAAGCTTAATATTAACCCAAGAAATGCAAAAATATAGTGATGAACTTTACATCGTAACCGATGATGGTTCCGGCGGAGAAAAAGGTTTTGTAACCGATCAATTAAAAGAGATTCTAACTAAGGATGCAGGCTACGATCTGATCGTGACCATAGGCCCCCTGCCCATGATGCAAGCAGTATCTGAATTAACCGCTCCATTTAATATCAAAACCATAGTAAGCCTCAACCCTATCATGGTGGATGGAACAGGCATGTGCGGAGGATGCCGAGTACAAGTAGGCAATGAAAACAAATTTGCCTGTGTAGACGGACCAGAGTTTGATGGTCACCAGGTAGACTGGCAAAACGTTATACAGCGCTCCCGGATCTTCAAACACCAGGAAAAAACCAGCCTAGGAATACACCAGTCTGGAGGTGGATGCCAATGCAAGACAAGAAAGTAAGGCCCATTCGTCAGGATATGCCGGTACAGGCAGCTGAAGAAAGAGTGACAAATTTTACAGAAGTAGCCCTGGGCTATGGCGAAGCGCAGGCCCTTTTGGAAGCTTCTCGCTGTCTGCAGTGCAAGAAGCCTCTGTGTATAGAAGGTTGTCCGGTAGAAGTGCCCATTCCTGAATTTATAAAACTTATAAGTGATAAAAACTACCAGGGAGCAATTGATAAAATAAAAGAGAAAAATAATTTACCCGCTATCTGTGGGAGAGTCTGCCCGCAGGAGAGTCAGTGTGAAAAGTATTGCATTGTAGGCAAGAAAGGCAGCCCTGTTGCTATTGGCAGATTGGAGCGTTTTGCAGCTGACTGGGAGAACGTCAACGGAATCAACCGTATAACCACTACGATGAATACAGGAAAAAAAGTAGCAATAATCGGGTCCGGACCTGCTGGCCTGACTGCAGCGGCCGACCTGGCTAAGATGGGACATCAAGTAACCGTTTTTGAAGCCCTACATAAACCGGGCGGAGTACTGGTATATGGTATTCCAGAGTTCCGTCTGCCCAAAGCCATAGTAGAAAAAGAGATTGAGAATATTGAATCTATGGGTGTGGAATTTAAAAGCAACATGGTCATAGGGAAGATAAAAAGCGTAGATGAATTATTTGCCGGCGGCTATGATGCGGTATTCATAGGAACCGGGGCTGGTTTTCCTAACTTTATGGATATACCCGGCGAGAATTATAATGGTATCTATTCAGCCAATGAGTTTTTAACCCGTATTAACTTGATGAAGGGCTATCTATTCCCTGATTATCTTACTCCGATAAATATTGGCCGGCGAGTTGCAGTGCTGGGGGCAGGTAATGTAGCCATGGACAGTGCTAGAACCGCTCTGCGTCTGGGAGCAGAAGAGGTATATATCGTTTATCGCAGATCACAACAGGAAATCCCTGCGCGGCTGGAAGAATTAGAACATGCCATTGAGGAAGGCGTACAGCTAAAACTCTTAACCAGTCCAGTTGAATATATAGGCGATGAAAACGGCTGGGTAAAGGCCATGCGCTGCCAAGAATATGAACTGGGTGAACCTGATGAATCTGGTCGCAGAAGACCTGTAGCAATTGTTGGAGCTCAGTTTGTAATGGATATAGATACCGTAGTCGTAGCGATTGGTCAGGGCCCCAATCCGCTGGTAACCAGCAGTACCCCGGGCTTAAAATTGAACCGCTGGGGAAATATAATAGCAGACGAAGAAACTGGTATCACTAGTAAGGCTGGCGTTTTCGCCGGAGGTGATATCGTCACCGGTGCCGCAACCGTAATTAAAGCCATGGGTGCAGGTAAAAAAGCTGCCCGGGCTATTGACCAGTATTTAAGCGAGTAGGGCGGGAGGTAGCAGGCAAGTACCTGCTATCTCTCGGAGTAATAGCCAGCTTAAGGAGGACGGTTGAATTGAAAGTACTAATTCTATATAAAAATGAAAATAAGGCCAGTAAACTGGCAGTAGATTTATCCGAACAGCTGTATAAGAAAAAAATAAAGGTTTCAACTTTGGAAAGCAGCAAACTAGAAGGCAGATCTGCCCAGGATGAAGATATGGTTTTTGTTCTAGGAGGAGATGGCACTTTCTTAAAAGCCGCCCGCTTTATAGCAGGAACAGGGACACCTATACTCGGCATAAATCACGGAAAAATTGGTTTTTTGAACAGCATAGAGCCGGATGACCTGCCGCAGGCTCTAAAAAAGCTACTCAACCATGATTATTACCTGGAAAAAAGATTGATGATCGACATCACCGTTATCAGGGAAGGAAAAAATATTTATCAGGGCTTAGCCTTGAATGATGCGATCATTAGGACTCAGGCCTTGCATACGATCAATATTAATCTATCGATAAACAGTGCCCAATATGCGAACTACTGTGGAGATGGGGTGGTGTGTGCCACTCCATCTGGTTCAACTGCCTACTCATATTCCGCTGGTGGCCCGGTTATTGCCGCCAATGTAGAAGCGCTCGTAATTACCCCCATTTGTTCTCAGTTATCATGCTCCAGAGCCTTGGTGGTAAATTCAGCAGCTGTATTAGAATTTGCAATGGAAACTGATTATAATGCGGTGATCACAGTAGATGGTGATGAAAAAGTTGACCTTAACAGAGGCGACCAGATTCAAATTAAGAAATCCTCAATAACTACGAATATAGTGCAATTTACTTCGCTTAGTTGTTTGAATAAAATCACGCAAAAGCAAGAAAAACTGATTTATGATAAAGAATCCATGACTAGGGGACGGGAATGAGCCCAAGCAAAGGAGCTACATAATTTGCTATTTTCTCATGTTCGGCTAGTCGAACTACAGAGAGTAGTTCGGTGAGAGATTTCAGGAGCCGTATACGGAAAACGTACGTGCGGATCTGTGAGAGCAAGAAAAGCAGGACTAATTATCCTGTTTTTCAGCTACTCGATATATATTTATATAAGAACCTTCCTCGCGACATTGGGTAATAATAACAGCTGCAAGGGGGTTCCTATTTTTCCGGATTTACGCCAAGAACCTTTTTGTTACAAACCCTTCCATCCTTTTTTCAATTAATACTGATCATTGCAAAGGGAAAACAGGTAAATATAAATGTCATGCATATAAGACCTATAAATACGATCTAAATTATCTCTCTTCATCCGCTTCCCCCTTTACCTATACACGTATTATAAAGCTAAAAGTTACATAAATAGACAAACTACAAGGAGCATTCATGTAATCAACAAAAGTAGATCATGAAAAAAGAGACACCGATTAATATCAAGGGGGACGGGGGTGTTGACAACAACCCCGTCCCCCTGACAATCGAAGCTTGCGTTTACCTGCTTCTCAGGTATTTAGTATCCCGACTTTCTAGAATATATGCCACTTTATTAATCATATCTTCTCGATCTTTCTGAAGCGTTCCCTGCATAGGTAAGTAATCAGATATATGATGGCTTACAAATTTCAACCCATCAATGGTGATGTTTTCAAGGATTACTTTCATTTCTTTATCGCCTTATACCTACCTTTTAGACACTAGTTCTTTGCTCCATCCCTTAATTGCATCCGGATTTATAAAATCTCCTTCTTTAATTTCCTTTATAAATATAGACATTAACCGCATAGTCATACGGCTACGGAAGTCAAGCTTCTTATAGTCTAGCTTTCCTGCGAAGAATGCTGTGTTTATCGGTTTTAATTGCGGAGCAGATGCCAGTAATGGTTTAAGGTATTTCGACATTTCATGATCCTTATCCATGAATTTCATTTCCTGGCTGGATGCTTTAAGCAATGGAAGTGAGGGGTCCAGGTAAATTTCATCCACTTCCAGCTCTTTATCGGTAAACTTTGAAAGTGCAAGACAGGTTAGAAAATAGGCGAGCTTTTTGGACCTTAAGTCCATTTCATGCTTTTTTAAAAATTCACTTACCTCCGGCAGGGGAGCACCTTTTAATATCGGGCTACCAATTACTACTGCATAATAGCCTTGTAGATTATTAACGCTATCAATGGAAGATACTTCTACCTTTAAACCAGCAGAACTTAACTCATTGGCAAGCATATCAGCGACTTCTGCGGTTGAACCTGCTCGGCTTGCATAGGTGACTAATACTTTTTTATCATCCATGGTGTATTACTCCTTTATAAATTTCTAGACAATAAATCCTAATATTGTATTATTTCAAATATACCTTAATTGACTTGTTAATGAAAGTAATACCGTGCTAAACATCAAACATTTAATTTAGTGGTGAAAAAAGGAGAAAAAAGTGAGGCTCGGCCATCGCTAATAACAGGATGGTTGAGCCTTTTTAACGCGCAAAAATATCGGTTGATCTTTCCGGAATTGTTTCCTGGTTTTTATCTCCAAGGATGCTAGTTAAATGCTAGGTAGCTTTTAGCCCATTGAGGCATAATATGCTGGATCAGGATTATCCAGCATATTATGCCACTGCTTGTCTGTCAGGCGATCCTTAGCTGGCCAGGAAAATTCATAATAGGAATAAACGCCTCCTTGCGCTAGTTGTAACTTTCCATTTACCGGGACCAGAGCATAAATGGTAAATATATTCCCAGTGGCTTCTTCCAGTACCAGCTTTAGATCTGGGTTCGTTGCTACATCCGCTATCAGGGCTGCAGGGTGGTCTTTAACATCAAGAATTTGGCCTTTTTTCATATCTTTTAAGGAGGCATACCAGAATTTCCGCAAGTCTGCGCCTATATTGCGGATCAGGTCATTTTCTGCTGCGATTAATTTGTTCCCGTTTAATTATTTTTCGGAGATGGTTTTTAAAGCTAAGCAAAGTCAGCAATCCAGTGCATTACTTGACATGAAACAGTTTGAGCTAACTCCTTAGGAACATACGCAAGCAGAATCATGCAGTAAAACATCAGTTGCCGTAAAGCCTTTTCATAATCTAAACCCTGTATCTCGTCGCAGAAGAGGAAGAAAAGGTCTCCGAAACGGCGTGGATTTTGATTGTGACGATAACGCTGGTTTCCTTTTTTAATCATGCCGATCACATGCAGACCAATAAGACGAAGCTCCCTGAACATGGGTTCATCAGAACGTAATCGGCAGTGATATCAACACTTAAGGCATTTTTGATCAGCTTAAGCATAACATCAGGTTTTTGCATCACAGCTTCAAGGCGACGCTTAAATCCATGGGTGCGTTTATCGATGGAAGCAGATGCCTCGTTATAACGGTTTGTTTGGAATGTTTTTGTGATGATTACATTATACCAAACACTGATAGCCGTTATTATCATGGCAAATATTTGTGCATTAATTTTGTATTTTTCAGGAAAAGGCGGAACCTCACTTAAGCTAAACCATATTCTAATTGAGATAATAGTTTTGGCAATTATTATCAGTTTAACCATTGCAGTCACTAAAAAATTTGATTTGGGCGAAAAAAATAAATATTTAGTTATGACGGTCGTTGCAATTTGTATTCTAGCCTTTGACCTTACATTAACGGGAGCAAACTGGGTATTAGCAGATTTCTATTTGGTTATGTTCCTTAGTCTCTTATATTCCGATATCTGGGTATCGATGTACAGCTCGGTTCTGGTTTTTATCGGAACTGCCATGGTACTAATATTAACTCCAGAATTAAGACCGGCGGTTAATGCCGAGGGAGAAATTGCGGTTATGTTTATGAACTATGCCTGGTCTACCATTGGAGTGGGAGTTGCTGCGTTATCATCTTCGCGACTACTTAAGCAGTTTGTTAAACATGCAGAACAATCTAATTCAACTAACCAGAGTATGCAAAGTCTTGCCCGTGGAGTATCTGGGCAGGCAGATCTGGTTGCCCAGGTATCCAATCAACTCATGGTTTCAGCAACGGATACTGCTCGGGCAACTAAACAGGTTAACTCAAGTGCGGAGAGTTTGGCTCAGGCGTCAAATAGCTCGGTGCTATATGTTGGACGGACTAACGAGGTATTTAGGGAAGTAACTGTTGCTTTAGGTACTGCTGGAGATAATATACAACTAGTAAATGAAGAATCAACGGCTTTTAAGCAAATTGTTGAAGAAGGATTGACGGCTATGCAGGAACAAAGCCGAATGATGGAGATTAGTTGCCAAGCACAGGGAGCAGTGGGACAAGCAGTTGATACACTGCAAGGGCAAACCAAACAAATTGAAGACATTGTAGCCTTGATTACCAATATAGCAAGTCAAACTAATCTGCTTGCACTCAACGCTGCCATTGAAGCAACTCGGGCAGGGGAAACCGGGCGCGGTTTTGCCGTAGTTGCCGAGGAAGTTAGAAAATTAGCCGAGGACTCAAGTGAAGCAGCCCGTGACATAGCAGCATTGATTAATGCAATACGTGTAGGAATGGAAGATACAGTAGATGAAATACAGCGTTCTCATCGGATAAATGATGAACAAAGCACAACAGTATTGAAAACCCAGGAAATGTTTAATATGGTCGCTAATGGTGCAAGCAATATTGATAATGCTATACAAGAAGTTTCCGCAGTTTTGCAGGAAGTATTAGCTTCCAGTGAACAGGTAAGCTGTAATATAGAAAATATTTCTTCTAGCGCACAAGAATCCGCAGCAGGTGCACAAGAAATCACTGCATTGACCGAACAACAAGTCATTGCCATCAATACGATAGAATAGAGACAGGGGGACGTTTCATTTTGTCTCACATGATTATGTCAAGCGTGATCCCTTAAGCGCTATCTTTTAACCGTTCTTCCACGAAACTCCGAAGCCACCTCTCGGGTACTTCCAGTCAATATTGCCGTAAGGACAGCCGATTCGGCAGGTCCCGCACTCCAGGCATCCTTCGTAGCCCACGGTTATACGTTTTTCTTCTTCGTCCCAATCATACACATGAGACGGGCAAAAGCGTGTACAGGGTTTATCTTCACACTGGTTTAAGCAGACCGAGGGGTCTTTGATTTTGATATGATTTAATTTGTCGGTATTAAACCGAACCAGATATAGTTTATCATCTAATTTCACAGCAGTGTCCTCCAAGCATTCTTAGCGTCTTTCAGCAGACCCCATTTAGATCGATGTGCAAAAACCATCTTCATAATCTCTTTTTGGCGTTGTTTCTTTGGTGTCTCGTCAGCTGTTAAATACATTTTTGCTGCCTTGGAAAATATCTCAGGATAGGTTTTTAAGAGGTGGGGATTGTTTTCAAACATATCACCCATACGGCGATAATGGTACAGGTCATTCAGCACGAAGCAATTCCGTAAACGAGCCTCATATACCGCCATTGCTTTTTGGCTGGTATCACCTTTTTTGATTGATTCGGCAGCGACTTCACCGGCTATTTTGCCGGAGGTCATAGCGTGGTTGGCACCCTCCCTGTTCAGTGAATTTACCAACATCGCCGTATCTCCAGCGACCATCACGCCTTGTCGATAGAGCCTGGGAACGTGGTTATATCCACCCTCCGGGATTAGATGCGCCAAATATTCCTTGGTTTCTCCGCCTTGAAGCAAGCGTTTCACATAGGGCTTTGATTTCAGGTTTTCCATCAGATCATTGGGGGTCCAATGGTGACGAATCATCGGTCCCAGATTGGTGCCTACCCCGAGAGAAATCGACTCCTTGTTCGTATAAATAAAGCCTACACCCATCATGCCGGCAGTGGAATCTCCAAACAATTCGATCGTCGCTCCCTGTCCTTCCTCCAGGCAGAAGCGATCTTCGATGGTTTCTTTGGGTAAGGCGATGATCTCTTTAACCGTAACAGAAATTATTTCCGGGGTTAATGGTTTCGCAAGTCCAGCCTTAACGGCCAGAAAATTGTTGACTCCTTCTGCCAGAATAACGACCTTTGCCCCTAAATCTCCCTGGGCACGCCCGGTGCGAACGCCGATTACAGCATCTTCTTCGTAAAGCAAATCCTCGACCAGGGTTTCCGGGACAATCATTACCCCTGCTACTTCTGCTTGTTTAGCCAGCCAACGGTCGAAGGGAACGCGCAGGATCGAATGAGCATTGAAGGGTTCGACTGCCCAAGCGGGATCCCGGTAACCGGCCATAATCGATTGATCGCCATTCAATACGGCAAGCCGCTGTTCAATAATGGGCCGCTCTAAAGGCGCTTCCTTCCAAAACTCTGGTACAACCGCATTCGTAGCATTTGTGTACAGAATTCCTCCCATAACATTCTTAGTACCCGGATAATCTCCACGTTCAATAACGACCGTTTTCATGCCGCCACGGGCTGCACTAATCGCTGCAGACAGACCGGCAGGCCCGCCGCCAACGACAATCACATCAAAGTTTCTCACGTTCAGCGCCTCCTTAATTTATTACGCCGTTTTGAAGGCGCTTTTTAAATGCTGCAGTTAGCTCCGGCACGATTTGAAAAAGGTCTCCCACAATTCCAAAATTAGCAACGCTTAAAATCGGCGCTTCAGGGTCATTGTTAACAGCGATAATGAAGTCAGATGTTTCCATCCCCACTAAATGCTGAATGGCACCGGAAATGCCCAAGGCGATGTACACTTTAGGGCGGACCGTTACCCCGGATTGCCCCACCTGCTGATCATGGGTTATCCATCCAGCCTCCACGGCACCCCGGGTTCCAGCCAGGGTTGCTCCCAGGATATCTGCCAGTTCCTGTGCAATAACCATGTTTCGTTGGGCGCTCATACCCAGGCCAACAGCAACGATGATTTCCGCTTTGTCTAAGAATGCATTTTTGGCATCGGACGGGATGAACTCTATGACCTTGGTGCGAAAATCGCTCTCGGTAAAATCAAATTTCTCACGAATGACTTCTCCTTTACGCTCTTCGACCTCTTCCGGCATTTTCATCACCCTTGGTCGAACGGTAGCCATTTGCGGACGACTGGTCCGGCAAAGAATGGTAGCCATGATGTTTCCGCCAAAAGCCGGTCTGGTTTGCTGCAGAATCTTTGCTTCAGGGTCAATGCCCAGTACCGTACAGTCAGCAGTTAAGCCGGTTTGTAATGTTGTAGCCACGGCCGGAAAGACATCTCTGCCCATAGAGGTGGCGCCCATCAAAACAATCTCCGGCCGGTATTTCATTACCAGACTGGTGATGGCTTCCTTATAGGGTTCTGTTCGATAGTTTTGCAGTACTGGATGATCGATGACATAGACCTTCTCGGCGCCATGCGCAAACGCAAGCGGGATCACATCCTCGACCTGATAACCAGTGACCACCGCACAGAGACCGCACCCAATTGCATCAGCAAGTTTGCGTCCTTCTCCCAGCAATTCCCAGGATACCGGAGCGACCAAGCCGTAACTATATTCAACAATAATCCAAACGCCGCTCCAGGTATCCTCGCCAGCTTTGGATGTGACTTGTGATGGAGTCTTCTTTTGCTGGCCGCCATTTGCGTAGTCTTTTATACTTTCCGGCAGAGGTTCATTCAGTTTGAAGGCAGCACCCGCTTCGGCAGAAGGTTCTTCTTTTGAGCCAACAGGGATATTCGGTAAAGAAAGGGCATCAACCGGGCAAACAACCACGCATTTGCCATGGTTTTCGCATTTTTCCGGATCAACCACTGCCAAATCGTCAATCAAATCCATAGCTTCCACCGGACATTCAGCCACACATGCTCCACAGCCAATACATTTGGCATTGTCAACAATAACAGTCATTAACGCTTCCCTCCTTTAGCCAGAGGATTTACCATAATAATATTTTGCTGGAGTATTTTTTGTACGACGACTGCAGCCGTTCCCACTGGATCTTTCGTTCCGTCTATGATTTCCCCGCCGCTGCGACCCAGGGGTGCGAAAATCTTGGAGACGCTGGTCGGTGAACCCTTCAGCCCCATCTGGGTCTTATCAAAGTCCAGTGTCTTGGAATCCCAGACTTCGGGCACATATTCCGCTGCTTTCATGAGATCGGGCAGAGAGGCATAACGCAAATCATTTAGTTCTTTCTCGACTGTGAACAGTGCAGGAAGCTGGGATTCTACCACCTGCCTTCCGCCCTCCGTTTTCCGTTCCACGGTTATGCTCGAATCAGTCATCTCTCTAACCTTAATTACATAGGTTAATTGAGGAAAACCGAGGCGTTGAGCAATACCGGGACCTGTTTGTGCAGTATCCCCATCAATTGCTTCTTTTCCAGCAAAGACGAGATCAATAGGTTCGGTCTCATCTATCTTTTTAAGTGCAGTGGAGAGAATATAAGCCGTTGCTAAGGAATCAGATCCCCCAAAAGCACGATCGCTAAGGAGAATGGCCCGATCAGCTCCGAAAGACATGGCTTTCTTCAGCGCCTCCACCGCTTGCATAGGACCCATACTGACGATGGTTACTTTACCGCCAACCTTTTCTTTCAGAGAAATTGCTTCTTCCAGGCCATGGATATCGTATGGATTAATGATGGATGGAACACCCTGCCGCATTAGGGTATTCGTTTCAGGATCGATTCGCACCTCGGATGTATCAGGAACTTGTTTTAAGCAAACCACAAAGTGCACAAAAAACACCTCCCGGGTTGATAATGATTTTTAATATTTAATGCTTTTCTTCTTAATATAATCAAGGGATACTTGCTCATTATTTCATTTCCTTTCTATTTACCAGCCACTTAGTAAATATGCGATGTATATCTGTATCGTTTTCCATGCTTTATTGACTGGTGTTCGGATATTATAGTGTTTCCCAGAAGCGCTCTGAAAAATGCTGGTCAGACATTCATCCCAGGAGTTTCCTTTCTGCATCCTGGTTTAATTAGAAAATAGGAACCGAAAACGCAGATTTTCGGAGCGGCCGAGCAAGGTCGTGATATAAAGCGGGTGGGAAGCCCGCCGAGAAAGGTTTAGCCAACCACTCGTAGCTAGCCTTGGAATGCGTCTGGTAACAGGTGTATTTAAGCGTAGGCAAGCGAGGTAGCGGGCCGAAAGCCGAAAGGTTGAAGGGATTGAGCCTCGAAATAGCGTAAATGGGAAGGCCGACGC
>JAYEHK010000073.1:0-4779 GCA_034659475.1 Bacillota bacterium
TATTGACCAAATTTCCATTCCGCTTTTTCAAAGGATATCTGTCTGTCTTTTGCAACCACAATATCCTGTTCTTCAGGTACTGCTTTACAACATGAAATAACTCTCATCTTTTCACCTTCTCCTTCATCTAACAATAAGTAGATTCAAAACCCTGCTTATGCACTTTTTATAGATGAGGTGCATTTAGATGCACCTCATATCAAATCAACTTATAGTTTCATCTACTTCGGCGCTTCGGTCTTTTTAATAATGCCTTTGTCACTTAGATCCTTTATGCGCTCGGTTGAATAACCTAAATCACTTAGGATATCTTCTGTATCCATCCCCAGCGTTGGCATGGGACGCCAGACCTGCCCTGGATTCTTTTTAAATTTGGGGAATATATTTGGACCTTTGATTTTTTTGCCCTCAATGTTTTCCCATTCTATGAAAGCTTCACGCTGCAAATAATGGGGTTCGTTTACCATTTCTTCAATAGTCAACATTTTATTAGCTGCGATTTTACAATCAGAGAAATCTTTTTCTACTTCGGCTACTGGCTGGGTCAAAAGGTATTCTGCTAGTTTTTCTTGTATGAGATCTGCTTTGGGACCATCAAGCCAGAGTGCAGTAGTTCCTTCAGGATACTCATCAGTCCCCCAAAGATAACCTAGTCCAATCCTGTCCAGAATAGCCTTGTTTTGTTTAGCCCCATAAAGACACAAACTAATGAATCCATCTTTACATTTATATACCCCTATACCACATAAATTCTGATGTCTGGCACCTGCACGTGGATAGATTATTCCTTCATTGAGGTAATCCATCATATAATATGACCCCATGCGAAGCATAACTTCATACATTGCCATATCTATGCTTTCTCCTACGCCGGTTTTCTGAGCCTTATAAAGCGCAGCCAGAGATGATCCCACTACCATAAGTGAAGTGAAATAATCACCTGTATAAGGAGAAGCGATCATTGGTTGATCCTCGGTTCCATTTTGACTTAAATATCCACTATATGCCTGAGCGGTTTGGTCGTAAGCCGCCCGGTTCACTCTATCATCTACCCCATAATGTCCAAACCCGGAAACATGAACAATTACTAGGGCTTTATTGTGTTCCCACAGCAATTCATCCGTAATGCCACGCTTTGCAAAGGCTGGTCCTTTGCTTGATTCAATAAAGATATCGGCTGTTTCGATCAGTTTTAAGAATACTTCTCTTCCTTCTTCTGCAAAGATATTCAGGGATAGGCTGCGCTGATTTCGACGTTCTAATTCTTTTACATACGTCGTGTCCCTCATTGAATCACCGTTGAATGTGTTTTCAATCCAGGTAACATCTGCTCCCCACTCTGCCATCATCTCTGCTGCCTCTGGTCCAGCAATCTCAACTGCAGAGTATACAACTTTTAGCCCCTGTAAGTTTCCAAAAGCGGGCATTTTTGAACGACTTTCCGAACAACATTCTGACATAGTGCTATCTCCGCCTCCTCTTATTGATTCGATTAACAAATTACTACAAGCCTTCTGCTATAAAAACTGTTAATGCTTATCTATACTTTTTGAGTACCGCTCTGCCGGCGGTGAGAATCTGCATTTCATCAGAACCCCCAGAGACTCTATCCACACGAAGATCACGCCAGAATCTACTAATGCGGTGATCACCTGCTATACCATATCCACCTAAAACCTGCATAGCATCATCAATAACTTCAAAAGCGGCATGCGCACAATAATATTTACACATCGCTGCCTCACCTGATATCGATTGTCCGTCATCATACTTCCAGGCAGCTTCATATATCATATTCCGCATATTGGTTAGCTTAATTGCCATATTGCAGAACTTCTCTTGAATTAATTGAAATCTTCCGATCTTCTCACCAAATTGCTCTCTCTGGTTAGCATATTTAGCCGCATCTTCAAAAGCGCACAGGGCCGTACCGTAATTGGTGCATGCAACTAGGAATCTTTCAAAATCAAATTCCTCTTTGACCCGGTTGAAACCGTTGCCTTCTTGGCCAAACATATCTTTTTCTTCTAATTCAACATTGTCAAAATAGATTTCACAGCAACTATCCATTCTCAAGCCGAGCTTGGAAAGCTTTTCTTTCTTAATACCCGGTTTTGTCATATCCACAAACCACTCGGTGAAAACATTGGTGTTTTCGGAGTCTCTGGACATAACTACCAGGTAGGGAACACAGGCTGAGCTTGTGATAAAGGTTTTATGTCCGTTCAGATATACTTTCCCGTCCTTGCAAGTGTACGTGGTCTGAAGACCACCAACATCTGATCCTGCTCCTGGTTCAGTAATAGCTGAATTCCACATTTGCTTGCCGGTTCCGTGTAAAGCCATGATCTTCTCAATTTGTTCTTCGGTTCCGTATTCCAATATCGTATTAAATCCAGTCAGCTGATATAAAACATAGGTTGGTGCACCCAATCTTCCGAGTTCTTCCCAAGCAGCCGCTACGGTTAAAGCACCCGCATCAAAGCCACCTTTTTCTTCAGGCAATAAAATACTGTCTATACCCAAATCCGCCAGCTCTTTAACAAATCTTTCCGGATACTCGTGTTTTTCATCGCATTCAGCAAAATAATTCTCCCAATTTTCTCGGGCCATCAGCTCTTTAATACCACCAACTAATAATTCTTGTTCGTCTGTAAGTCTAAAATCCATTATCTAAACCTCCATTCTATTTTTGCGAACTTAATTATGCACTTTTCTTTTGACTTTTATCTTTCTCGTTTATCCAACCGGTTTTATTAACTTCTTTAAAGAAGGAAATCGGAATAATAATACATACAACCATCATGGGTAAGCCCCCAACAACAGCTGCTGTTTGTAGTGGTTTTAGCCCGCCTAACATCAGAAGAGATATGGCTAAAAGGCCAAGCAGTATGGCCCAAACGACGCGATTTAAACGTGAAGGTTCATCATTTTCTGTTATTTCTTTGGTCGTTACCATAGCCAGAGTGTAAGCCACACCATTAATAAATGTTGCTGTTGAAACGAAGCAATAGAAAAGCATAATAGGTAAGACCACAGAAGCTAAAGGAATTGTTCCCCAAATCTCTACAATCGCTCTGGCTGTTCCGAATTTTTCCATGATTACGCCAACGTCTAAGACTCCTGTCTGATGAATATACATAGCATAATTCGTAAATACTGCGAAGAATATCATTTCGCCAAGAACAATAGCTCCTAACACTGCCACAGCAAATTGGCGAACTGTTCTGCCTTTGGAAATCCGCACAAGATAAATAGCATAGGTAATAACGCAGTTAAGGAACCAAGCCCAGTAGAAAATTGTCCATCCTTGGGGCCACCCTGATTGTCCAATCGGATCGGTATACAAAGTCATTCTGATAAGGTTCTGACACATAGTACCAAGAGCATCCGTAAAGCCATTTAGAATGAAAGAGGTCGGTCCAACCACAGCTACAAAGATAATAACCCCAAAGCTTAAATAAACTCGGACATCACTTAAGACTTTAATTCCCTTCTGCAAGCCTAAGTAAACACTGGTGGTAAATAAGCACATCCAAGCAATAATGATCCATCCATCTAAGGACAAGGTATGCTGAACTCCAAATACCTTGGAGATCAGTTCTGCTACCAATGGAGTTCCCAAACCTAGTGATGTGCCTACTCCAGCAACCATTCCGATGATATACAGGATATCAATGACCTTACCCGCTAATCCCTCTTTACGCTTGCCTAAAATACCACAAGAAGCACTGGGTTTAACGACACTCCGTTTTTTAACAAAAAATTGGTAACCAATCGCTGTTCCAATCACAACATACATCGCGCACGGGATAAGTCCCCAATGGTACATCCCATAAGATGCCGCCCATCGTGAGGCTTCCAGAGAAAAGGGTTCAGCCCCAAACGGGGGACTTTGCATGTAGAAGTACCATTCAATGGTTGCCCAATAAATAAGCGCGGCACTTGAGGTTGAAGTAAAAATCATTCCTAACCATGTACTCGTTTTAAATTCCGGCGCACTATCACCAAACTTTTTATCTTTGAACTTACCGAAAATTAAATACATAGCAATAACGAAAAGAATGACTACATACCATTCAAAAGCCCACCCCAGTTTATCCGTGGTCCAGCTCAGCATCACATTCGAAATATCATTTGCTTTCTCAGGATCCCTAATGATTAACCCACAAATAATTGAAATAAGAATTAATGGCGGCCAGAATATAACATGATCGATCTTCATTTTTTTCTTTTCAGGCATTCGGCTTCCTCCTTCATTTATCCAACTTCGATTCTCCTACTCACTATGCGTGTCCTATCACTATGGCTTCATATTTGTTTGATCCATTCCTCCTTTTAAATAAATCCTTGTGACAAAACACACAACCAACAAGACTATGGGGTTTTCTTTTTTCCAAAACATCATAGTGCAAAACCCGTGCCAGATTTTCGACTTTTTTCGTTCATTTTTGCATGAAATTATGCCTTAAATGTGTATTTTGCCATTAAATAAATAGACCAAACAAACTCATTGTTTGGGTTTTTGTCAAATTATTTTGACAAGTAAAACTTTTTTGTCATGCTCTTATCGACTGTCATCGAGACGTTTATAAGATGACGTCAAACATTTTTGACAATAATATAGTTTCCTTGTACAGGCAGAGATTAAGAAGAGAAATTAGTAAGAAAATAGGTTGAATAGACGCGGACTTTTTTATAAAGGGATTGGAGGAGTGGGGGGGGGGGGGGGGGGGGGGGGGGAGGGCCCCCCACCCCACCACGCCCACACAGACGAGC
>JAYEHK010000073.1:4789-50558 GCA_034659475.1 Bacillota bacterium
TATAATGGGATGGGTGGTGTGTGTCGCGGGGAGGGGTCGGCTGACGCGTCCCCGAGACTCACCCTGGCACTAGCTTCGCTCCAAGCAAATTCCATAGATGATTGATTCTTCGGAGCATAATCGATGTGCCGGAAGCTGAAGCTTCCTCTACGGTATAAGGAAGAAAGTATTCCACCACCGTAGAGGAGACTTCTTCAGTCTCCGTTATCACCTAGCATATTGCTAACGAATTTTCATAGGTGGTTGTGGCTTACGGCCATGAGGGGGTTAGTAAGAATTTCATGATGAAACGTGCAGATTTTACATAGACGGGATAAAGAGTGAGGAGCGAAGGAAGAAGTGATATGGGTAAGGACCGAGGATTAAGAGGTAAGGAGCAAGATCTAACTCCTTATCTCTTAATCCTCACCATAACAAAGGGCTCTCTGTTTTTAGAGAGCCCTTTGTTGTATGCTTAGGGAAACAAATTATGTTATGGTCGTTTGGCCAGTTCGGCTTTGAGGTGGTCGATGGTTTCTACCGGGGTAGGGTTGATGCCATATTCCAGGGCCAGATAGTAGCTTACGTAATCCCCCACATATACAAGAGAATAGAAATTGGAGAGGAAACTATCCCCTCTTGGTTCGATCTCCAGCACATTGTACACCTGATCCTGGATCACCTGTTTGGTGATCTCCATCCGATGTTTGATCCGTGGATGATCTTCAGGATCAACCAGCATTACAACCACAAATTTTGACACTACCTCCTGGGGAACCTGAAAACCAACAATTTCATTATGATCTAATTCAGGAAATATGTTATAGAAAGCTGGGGCTTTGGCATTTTCATTAATCTGGGCCTTCCAGCGCAAAGCAGCAATATCTGTACGGGAAGAACTCCCCCAGATCACCGGAATACGGTCTTTCATCTCCTGAGCAATACGTTTAGCCGCGTTGGTCGCTGACTCCACACCTGGTTCGATATCAGCCCGCAATTCTTCCAGTACCTTCACCGTACTCTTAATGTCTTCTCTAACCCCCTGCAGCAAGCCAAGGTTTTCAAAAATCAGCCCCAATGGAACAAAGAGATATCCTGTAGCAGCACGGGGAACCAGTCCTCCCGGTACGGTTAGGACCGGATATCCGTCACGGCATGCCCATTCACTTAACGTTCCTCCCGAACTCACTACAATAATCTGCGCTCCTTTGGCCTTTGCGTCTTCATAGGCACTAAGGGTTTCTTCTGTATTGCCGGAATAGCTGACAGCCAGCACCAGTGTATCTGGTCCAACAAAAGCAGGCATCGTGTAATCCCGGTTCACCAGCACGGGCATTGCAACCTTTTGCATGGAATATATACGAAGGATATCGCCCCCAATAGCCGACCCACCCAGACCGGTAACGATGACATTGCTGTAACTGCGATGGTAGCTTTGCGGTAATTCAATGTTTATTTCCAGGCTTTCTTCAAATTGAGCGGGCAGATCCCAAAGATATTTTTCCATTTTTTGTGCAGTCATGTTCTTTCACATTCCTTTCCTAATAAAATTCTGTTATTAAATACAGCTGCTGCACATCCCAGCAGCACCCCTTCCTCTCCCATGGATGTGATTTCAACACCTAACTTCTTCTGATGTAATGAAAACACGTGTTCTTTAATATATGAACGAAGGGAACCCAATAGAAGATCCTGCATGCCAATCGCAACCCCTCCACCCAGCACAATTTTTTCAGGGTTGAAAACATTCACCAAACTGCTTAAGGCCATTCCCAAATACATTGAGGCCCTTTTTATAAGATCCAGCGCATCTTCATCTCCCTGTCTGGCCGCTTCACCCACGGCTCGTGCTGTTACAGGTTGGTTCATGCAGCATTTTGCAATCCCCTGCCCCTTGCCTTCATCTATCAATATCTGTGCATCTCTGGCCAATGCTGTTCCCGAAGCTACCGCTTCCAGGCATCCTGTTCCACCGCAACGACAGTTGGGTCCAAACGGATTAACCACCATATGTCCGAACTCACCAGCGCCTCCATCAGTTCCTCGATACACCTCTCCATCGAGAATTATCCCTCCGCCAATGCCTGTACTGATAGTCATATACAGCAGGTGTTTACAGCCTTTGCCCTCTCCATAACAGTATTCACCCAGCGCTGCCATATTCGCGTCATTATCCAGAAAAACAGGACATTGCAGTTTGTCGGACAATGCCTGTCTGATTTCAAAACCTGTCCAGTTAAGGTTGGGGGTTTGCGGAATCATTCCGCGGGAAAAATCCAAGGGACCAGGACATCCGGCAGCAACGCCTTTAAGTTCTTGAATGGAAAGGCCGTTTTTGTTCAGTAAACTGTGAACTGAAGCAGCTATCTGATTCATACTCATCTCCGGCGCTGCATCAGGATCAGTTTTTTCTTTGATACGATCAATCACTCTGCCGTCCGATGCAACCAACCCGGTTAATATCTTCGTCCCCCCAATATCAATCCCCAGTATTACCTCATCCAACCTATAACCTCCAATCAAGAGAATTGAATAGACGCTGACTACGCTGACTTTTTGGACTTACGCGGACTTATTTGTATATATGTTAATCAAAGGAGGCTAAGCAATTGTGATAATTATAAGTGTCCCTTTTTTATTGACTGATCTATTATTTTTAATAATTTTCTATTTAGTTACCTTTTAGGATTACTTAATATCTATTATTTTATATGTCCGCGGCAGTCCAAAAAGTCCGCGTAGTCCGCATCCTTAATTACGACCGTTAGGAAGTATCTGCGTCCTATTTACACGAACGAAGTGAGTATCAGCATCAGTTGCCCCCAAAGGGGGTTGCACCTCCAAGGTGTGGTGCCCGTAGGGTGCGTCCATTAAAAATCATCCCCGCAATACAAAGCGGTGGATGGCTTCGGCTACGCCCTGTTCGTCATTGCTGCGGGTGACGTAATTGGCAATTTTTTTGACTTCGGGATAGGCGTTTCCCATAGCAACCCCCAGACCTGCCCATTCAATCATGGAGATATCATTATAATTATCCCCTACAGCCATAACCTCGGACTGATGAATACCATATTGTCTGCAGATTACCTGCAGCGCATGCAACTTGGTGGCCTCTTTATTCAGTATCTCCAGGTATCGTTTCTTAAACCGGCTAATATTTAAATGTTCCCCATAACGATAACTTAATTCATCAACCAAATGAGAAAGCTGCTTTTTCTGTGGAACAACCGCAAGAATCTCCAGAGCTGGTCTGCTTTCCAGCAGATCAACAAGACTATCCACTTTGATCCTCTCAACCCCCGTTATAGAAGCATATTTTTCGTTGTCCTCGGTAAATGCTTCCACATAGAGCTGATCATCAAAATAGCTATGATAATAAACCCCTATCTCCTTCAAAAAATACATCAACTCTCTGCTCAATTCTGTAGGAAGCGGTTTATAATAAATTGTTTTTTCCGAAAGAGAATGTTTTACCAGCGCACCCTGATACGTAATAAGGGGAAGATCTATCTCCAGCTCATGGGCAAAACCTACCGCTGATCGAAACATCCTCCCGGTTGCCAGCGTCACCAGCACACCTTTCTTACGAGCTTCCTGAATCGCACTTACACAGGGTGGCGCAATCTGATGCTTTGAATTCAGCAAGGTATCATCCAGATCAAGTGCAATCAATCGAATTGACATCCTGTCTCCCCTTCTCCCCAAGCAGCTCTTTTATAATACAAATCGTTTGATAGCCTCTGCTACGCCTTCTTCATCGTTGCCGGTGGTAACAAAATCAGCAGCATCTTTGACTACATCAAACGCATTCCCCATCGCGATTCCCAGACCTGCCCATTCAATCATAGCAATATCATTGAAACTGTCTCCAACCGCCATGACTTCTTTCCGTTCAACACCATAATGCTCCGCAACCACCTGCAGTGCTTTCCCTTTATCCGCTTCCTTGCTCATAACTTCAAGAAAAAAAGGTTTGGAACGAGTGATATGCAACACATCGCCGTATCGTTCCTTCAGGTCAGTTTCCATGCGGAGAATCATTTTATCGTTGTCGGTTACAGCCATGATCTTCAGGGCATCACTGGTATCAAGTTCTTTTACCAGATCCCTCACAATGCGCGGCTTAACCCCTGCTATCCCGGCATAAAAACGGCCCTCTTCCGAAAGCACTTCCATGCAGAGTTCATCTTCAAAATAGCTGTGGTAGTGAACCCCGGTATTTTCAAAATAGTTCATCACTTTTGCCGCTAAGTTATCCGGCACCGGTTTGTAGTAGAGCACCTCCCCGGAAGCTGAATGCTTAACCCATGCTCCCTGATAAGTGATAAGGGGTACATCGATCTCCAATTGATTTGCATAAGGAAGTGCCGAAGCGTACATTCGACCAGTGGAAAAGGTAATCCATACCCCTTTTTTCCGAGCTTCTCGAATAACTCTTACACACTCCGGTGATATTTTTAATCCTGAATCAAGCAGGGTATCATCCAGATCAAGAGCTACCAGCTTAACCGTCATAGTCCCTCCTTGTACAAGCAGCCGAGCATTTGCCCGGCTGCGTTTTATTTTGATAGAAATTTTCTATCTATTTCCTGCTGAACTTCTTATCCTCCACTAAATAGCTAGACAGGAAACTAACCAGACTCAGCACAATCGCACTGAGAATTGCCCATCCAAACCCGTGTATATCAAACCCTTTTATCGTCGCCGAGGTGAGATAGAGCATAAACCCATTGATAATAAATGTAAATAACCCCAGTGATACTAGATTAAGCGGCAGTGTAAGCAGAATAAGAATAGGTCGAATAATTGCATTAATAATCCCCAAGAAAATGGAACCTACAATTGCCCCCCAGATGGTCAATTCAAATCCGGGCAAAAGAGCGGCAGTCAAAATAATTGCGGCAATGTTCAAAAGCCAGCGAAGTGTCCAACCCTGCATAAGCGCCTCCTCCTTCCTATCAATAACATAGCAATATTTGGACTAAATTATACCTGTATCATTATAATACGAAACTTTTCCATAAAATACTAATGTTATTCGCGTTATTTTTGAATTTGGTTAGTAAGAAAATTGACTTTTAATAGACGCGGACGACACAGACTTTCTGGACTTACGCGGACTTTTTTGTAAGGGGTCAGGGGTGAGGAGTAAGGGCAATGCCTAACTCCTCACCCCTAACTTCTCACCAATTTTCATAGGTGGTTGGGGCCCCGGGGGTCAGGCTTGACCCCATTTCTATTTTCATCGGTGGTTGTGACCTGCAAACATGGGTGGTTAATTAGAAAAAGGCCTCCTGTTCAAGGAGGCCTTTTTTGGGTTTTATTTACGCATCCACCTTGAATTGTTTAATGAGTTTTTCGAGAACATCCGCGTGACCTGCTACGGCTTCGGCGGCCGTGTTGACCTCGCTGGAGACGAGGCTTACCTCCTGGGTATTGCGTGCGATTTCTTGGGAGCCAGCGGTCGCCTCCTCAATGGTGGAGGCGATAGATTCCATGGCCTGTCCAATCTCTTCAATAGAGTGGGCAACCTGTTTTCGATCCTCGGTCATCTGTTCCATAAACTGCGCCATGGTTTGGCTGTCCTGCCTGTACTGTTGACCGACTTTGCCCATATCCGCATAGTCGTTTAATACCTTTTGATTGATAAACGCCAGCAGTTTTTCTGTATGCCCGATTAATTCGCCTATGGCTGACTGTACCTGTCCAGTTATCGTTTGAATCCCACCTACTGCATCAGCCGACTCTTCTGCTAATTTGCGGACCTCATCTGCAACCACAGCGAATCCTCTTCCCTGTTCCCCTGCTCGTGCAGCTTCAATCGCTGCGTTCAGGGCAAGGAGGTTGGTTTGATCAGCAATCCCCGCAATTTGTTCTGCCAATCCGGATATCTCGTCTACCACTCTGGCTCCTGAAATGGCCTGTTCAATCTGGGAACGCATATCTCCATATAAGGTTCGCGTGGTATTCTGGGTTTCTTCTGCCTGCTTTTGAACCCGTAAAGCTCTTTGTTCCACCTGACAAATTCGCTCTTTGTCCTGCTCCGCAGCCTCCAGCATTTTGTATAATTGATTGACCATCTGTTGGGAAGAGGCTGATGTTTCCTGCGTACTTGCAGACACCTCCTGCATCCCGGCGGCAATTTCTTCTGTCGAAGCAGAGATCTCCTCCATACCCAGTACAATCTTTCCACCGGATACATGTAAACCCTGACTTGAATCCGACAGGTCTGAAGCAGATAGCAACATTTCTCTTATTACTGCATTTAATTGTTTAATCATTTGATCCAGCGCCCGGGTCATTTCTCCAACTTCATCCTGGTTCGCCAGATATTTTTCCGGAATCTGTACGGTTAAATCACCCTCTGCAACACTCTGTGTGTATTGCAGGGCATTGCTTATCGGGTTGGCAATTCTTCGGCCAATGAGCACTGCAGTAACCATCCCCAGCAATAAAATGAATAGACCTGCCAGTCCAATCGCCTTTTTCAGCCCTGTTAAACCAGAGAGGATTTCATTTGTAGACGCTGTCACTGCCAGGGACCAGCCGGTATCACCTATCGGCGAAAAGCCCATCATTTTTTCATTTCCCTCGTATGTATATTCGCCCCATCCTTCCTGGCCATCAATCATCTTTTTTTGTAATTCGACCAAGGACTGGAATTCGGGTTGCGATGCTACCTCAATATTGATATGGTTTTCCTGGTTCAATACCTTTTTCAGGTTAGGATGAGCAATAATCGTTCCTTGTGTATCCAGGATATATGTATATCCTGTTTGGCCGATAGTTACGTCCTTGGTCAGAATGCTCAACATGCCCCCTGATATTTTTCCCATCAACACCCCAACAACTTCCTGTTTTTCATCACGGATCGGAACCAGTGCATAAAAAGTCAGAATATTGTTAAGCTCGTTCACAACCGGATCAGATATGAGGGATTCCCCTGCAAGCGCTGTTTTCACATAATCCTTATCATGGAGATTTTCAATAATCCCCGATGAATAAGTGGCTATTCCATCTGCTGAAACAACAGCAATTTGATTTACACTACTATCTTTTCTCTGTTCCGTTAAGGAAGGCATTTGCACGGCTAAATCCATTGATTTTATTTCATCCCTTGCTGCGATTCCCTTAAGTTCCTGCAAAGGGTTCTGTACGCGGGCTTCCACCACCCGCGAAGCCTGTTCGGCCACTAAAACCAATTGTCCCTGTGCCTCGTTCATAAGGGCCTGCGAAGAATAGTAATACGCAATGGAACCAAGTGCACCACAAACAACCAACAGCACGATAGTAAAGTTGACAGCCAGCTTATACGAAATCTTTTTTCCTTTCGCTTCTGCATTAGCTGTAGTTGTGATTTCCTGTTCGTTCCCATCACCTTCTGGATCAGATGCAACTGATGCAAACGCATCATCCATATCCTCTTGTACTGGAAATTCATGATTCATTTCATTTTCCTCATCAATTAAGTCAGTTGGTAACTGATCAGACTGTTTGGAAAAAAGCTTAATCTTTTTGCGCAAAAAAATACATCTCCTCTGCTATATATAGTACGACTCTGATAACATAAATACGCAATCCTTTCTAAATGTTACCATTAAAAATACATACTCCCATTATACAGCGGGAAGACGCGAAGTATATATCAAATTAGTTGACTATTTGTATCATTAAGGGATGCTATTTTTCAACTTCATCGGGATGAAAATACAGATATACAGCGCGGGCCACCCTCTGGTTCATCCCGGGAGCACTGCATAGTTCTTCCACGGATGCCTCCCTGATCTTCGATACAGACCCAAAATGTTTGAGCAGTTGTTTCTTTCGGGTATCTCCGATCCCCTCTATCTGATCGAGAACAGAACGGGTTAACTTTTTCCCACGTCGCTGCCGGTTGTACTGGATCGCAAAACGGTGAGCCTCATCCCGCAGGCGCTGCAGGATCATTAATCCCTCATCTCTGCGGTTTAATGCAATCGGTTCAGAAACTCCGGGTCGGAAGATGAGTTCATTCTTCTTGGCCAGGCCAATAACGGGAATGTCAACACCCATATCATCCAGCACTTTTTTAACCGCATGGACCTGACCGAGCCCTCCATCGATGACAAGCAGGTCGGGTTCCGGCAGGAAATGCGGATTCTGTTTTTTGGCTTCGGTAAACCTTCGTTCCAGCGTCTCGCTCATAGATGCGAAATCATCGTTTTGATTCCGGGAAATCTTAAAGCGACGATATGATTTATTATCTGCCTTACCGTGTGAAAAAACGACCATAGAGGCTACCGTTTCTTCCCCAGCAAAATGGGAGATATCATAGCATTCCATCCGCTCCGGCAGGGCCTCCATCCGGAGAACTTCGGCAAGATGCAGCAATGCTTGGTGGACCTTGTTCTCATCCTCCATGCGTTCGTTCCACAGCAGGTTGGCGTTTTCCATCAGCATGTTCATTAGCTTGTGTTTATCCCCTCGAACCGGCACTTTAATGTGTACCTTCTTGCCATTCTTTTCAGAAAGCCATTCCTCAAGCAATTCCTGTTCCCCAGGAAGCATATTCACTAGGATTTCCAATGGAATGTCCCTATGATTATCGTAATGCTGCTTCAAAAAGAATCCCATCATTTCAGCAGGATCATCAGCAATGGCACTTTTCATCCAAAAGGTGTCCCGGGCTGTCAGATTACCGCCGCGAAGCTGGAAGGACAGAATCAGGTTTTCCCTTTCTCCGGCAATCATCCCGATTAAATCCAGATTGTAATCTTGTTCAAAGCTCACCTTCTGTTTTTCCCCCAGCACCTGAATGGCTCGGACCTGATCCCGCAAACGCGCAGCTTTTTCGAACTCGAGGTTGGCCGCAGCTGCCTGCATTTCATTTTGTTTTTGCGCCAGCAATCCTTCTGCTCTCCCTTCCAGAAGGGTCACCAGTTGATCGACCATCTGCTGATAATCTTCCTGATTCACCTGGCCCGTACAGGGTGCCAGACATTTCCCCATATCATAGTTCAGACAGGGACGTTGACGTTCATGGAAGGTCGTGCAGCTGCGAAGGGGAAAAATCCCCTTCAGCAAACGGACCGTTTCCTTCAGAGATCCCACATCGGTAAAGGGGCCAAAATACCTGGACTCCTGATCCTTTTTTTCTCTGACAATACAGATCCGCGGATAGGCCTCGGCCGTAATCTTCAGGTAGGGGTAAGTCTTATCATCCCGCAACAGGATATTGTAGCGGGGTTGGTAGGATTTTATGAGGTTATTTTCCAGAATCAGTGCTTCGACTTCCGAGCTGGTCACGGTATACTCAAAATCCTCCACCCTGGCCATCATTGCTCTGACCTTCGGATGAAGGCTATCGGCAGACTGAAAGTAAGACCGCATACGGTTCCTCAGCTTCTTCGCCTTCCCCACATAAATAATCTTCCCGTCCTTATTCTTATAAAGATAAACCCCCGGCAGCAAAGGCACACTCTTCAAACGATCCCTTAATTCCATAAAAATCCCTCCTCGGGGTGCTGAGTTGATGTTAAAAAATCCAACCCGTCTAAATTTGTTGAGAAGACGCGGACCTACGCGGACCTACGCGGACCTTTTGGACTAACACAGACTTTTAATTTTTCTTAAATATTATATCTAGTTCTTCTTTTATCACGAAAGATCCCTCTAGTATTCTCCGCCAACGCTTCTGAAATATTTCTCCCAATAGGCATTCAACAATTGCATTCAACCAAATGCAATTGTTGAAATGCAATGAAATCAATATTGATTTATTAAAAATGAAAGGTCCGCGAATGTCCAATAAGTCCGCGTAAGTCCGCGTAGGCTTCAACACCGGAATAAGGTACCAATGAGCTACAGCTTAAAACGTAAATTTCTTTAATTTAACTCCTTGTTTTTCCAAAAACGGCTTCAGATATTTGCCGGTGTAGGAGCAGGGGTTTTGGGTGATTGCCTCGGGGGGGCCTTCGGCGATGATTTCTCCGCCGTTTTCGCCCCCTTCAGGGCCCAGATCAATGATATGATCGGCTGACTTGATCACATCCAGATTGTGTTCAATGATCACCACAGAATTACCGGCATCCACCAGACGGTTTAATACCCCCAAGAGGTGTTTCACATCCTCTTTATGCAGCCCCGTGGTCGGCTCGTCTAGGATATACAGGTTCCGCCCCATGGAGCGTTTGGATAGTTCCGTAGCTAGTTTGACGCGCTGTGCCTCTCCGCCGGAAAGCGAAGGCGCTGGCTGTCCCAGTTGAATATACCCCAGGCCTACATCCTGCAGGACCTTCATTTTTCGGTACACCTTCGGAATCGGTTCAAAAAAGTCGACCGCTTCATCTACCGTCATAGCCAGTACATCGGCAATGGTTTTCCCTTTGTATTTTACCTCCAGGGTTTCCCGATTATATCGTTTTCCCTTGCAGACCTCACAGGGAATATAGACATCGGGGAGAAAATGCATCTCTATTTTGATGATCCCATCCCCTGAACAGGCTTCGCATCGTCCTCCATGCACATTGAAACTAAAGCGCCCCGGTTTATAGCCTCGGACACGAGATTCAGCCGTATCTGCAAATAGCTCCCTGATCCCATCAAAAACGCCCGTATAAGTGGCAGGGTTAGAACGAGGGGTCCTGCCAATGGGGGACTGATCAATATTGATGACCTTTTCCAGATACTCGATTCCTTCTATCGATTGGTGGTCACCCGGGCGATGTCGTCCGCCATGAAAAGCTTTCATCAGCGCAGGATGCAAAATATCTTCTATCAAGGTACTTTTTCCTGATCCGGAAACGCCCGTAATCAAAACCATTTCTCCCAATGGAATGGTCACATCAATGTCCTTCAGATTATGCTCACGTGCACCGTGAATAATAAGGTTATTGCCATTACCTGAACGACGATTAACTGGCACTTCAATGGTTCTTTTTCCTGACAGATACTGGGCCGTAAGCGAGCGTTCCACCTGCATAATGTCTTTTAAACTTCCTGCAGCCACCACTTCTCCCCCATGCACGCCAGCCCCCGGACCGATATCAAGAATATAATCTGCTGCCAGCATGGTCTCTTCATCATGTTCCACAACAATCACCGTGTTGCCCAGATCCCGAAGCCTCTTCAGGGTAGCCAGCAAACGCTCATTGTCACGAGAATGCAGCCCAATGCTCGGTTCATCCAGGACATACAAAACCCCGACCAGACTTGAACCCACCTGTGTCGCCAGCCGAATTCTCTGGGCCTCTCCTCCGGAAAGCGATCCAGCTGCCCGATCCAAGGTGAGGTAATCCAGACCGACATCAATTAAGAAGCCCAATCTTTCTTTGATCTCCTTGGTGACCTGGCGAGCGATAAACGCATCCCTTTCATTCAACGCCAGATCATTAAAAAAGTTCATCGCATCCCGCACCGAAAGCGAGGTAACCGCAGCAATGGACTGATCGCCCAACAGTACCCACAGAATCTCTTCGCGCAATCTTTTTCCTTTACAGACCAGGCAGAGCGATGTCGTCATATACTTTTCCAGATCCTCTCTGGAAGCATCTGATTTCGTTTCTGTATAGCGACGTTTCAAGTTGTTGATCACACCCTCAAAACTAGAATTAAATTTCCGGTCTTCTCCGTAAGAATTCGTGTATTGAATCTTAAAACGTTCACCTCCATTGCCGTATAATATGGTATGGATTTGTTTCTCGCTCAATTCTTTCAGGGGTTTATCTACGGGAATCTTATACTTTTTCGCCATCCCTGCCAGGAGTTGCTTATAGTAATTATGAAAAGCCCCTGACCAGGGAATCACCGCCCCCTCCTCCAGACTCTTATTCATATCCAACACCAGCGCTGGATCAATTTCTCGTTTTTCACCCAGGCCGTCACATTCCTGACAGGCCCCGAAAGGACTGTTAAAAGAAAACATTCGAGGGCTCAGTTCCGGCAAACTATAGCCGCAGTCAGGGCAGGCAAAGTCCCTGCTAAAGAGCATGTCCACTTCACCCTCATCTGCAAGCTTTTTCAACAGCACCGTTCCCTCACTAAGATCAAAGGCCAATTCCAGCGATTCCGCCAGACGGCTGCGCATCCCTTCTTTAATCACCAATCGGTCCACGACTGCACTGATATCGTGTTTTTTATTTTTGGTGAGCTCTATTTCCTCATCCGAAGTATATTCATACCCGTCTACCAGCACCCGGACAAAGCCATCCTTAAAGAGGTTGTTCAGGGTTTTCTTATGCTCTCCCTTCTGCCCCTTGATAATCGGCGCCAGTACCTTCACCTTCGTCCCTTCCGGCAATGACAACACCGTATCTACCACCTGATCAATGGTCTGTCGCTGGATGGATTTATGACAATATGGACAGTGCGGTTTCCCCACCCGCGCATACAGAAGTCGGAGATAATCATATATCTCTGTTACCGTTCCGACGGTGGAACGGGGATTATTGGAGGTCGTCTTCTGATCTATGGAAATAGAAGGGGACAACCCTTCGATATAATCCACATCCGGTTTGTCCATCTGTCCCAAGAACTGCCTGGCATAGGTGGACAGAGACTCCACATAACGCCGCTGTCCCTCACTATAGATCGTATCAAAAGCCAGGCTGGATTTACCCGACCCCGAAACCCCCGTGAATACAACCAGCTGATCACGAGGAATCGTAATATCAATATTCTTCAAATTATGCTCCCGAGCACCTTTAACACGAATATAATCCTTCATCTCCTACAACAATTCCTCCTCTGTGGAATAGACTTTTTTAATAGACGCACCCTTCGGGTACCACGCTTAAGAGCGCAACTGATGTTCCCTTCGGTCACGTTCAAAATGACGCCGATACTCCCTCTGGTCGCCATTAAGGACGCGACTTTCTAGACTTACACGGACAATTATCAAATTGATTTTATTAGTAAACCAAACCATCCTCTTACGCTTCCCTTTTTTCGGGGGGAGGCCACGTCTCCCCATTCCCAGAGCACTTAACCACCGAGATAACGTGTCCGGAACAGTGAAGGGGGGACGCATGAGTAATACTTACAAATCCCCCCGGGAATGAATTCCCGGCTACGTTGGTGGAGATATTAATGATAACCCTTCCCCGTAGGCGGGAATTCATTCCCGTAGAGCAAATATCTTGATATATTTTCCACTAGCTCCTTACGCCTCACCCCTTACCCCTTACAAAAAAGGTCCGCGTAAGTCCAGAAAGTCTGCGTAGTCCGCGTCTATTCAATTTTTCTTTCTCTTCCCCTTCTTCGGTGGAAGGTTTATTTCTTTGATCATATCACGAAGCTGGGCGGCTTTTTCGAATTCGAGGGCTTCGGCGGCTTTTCTCATTTCCAGTTCCATTTCGGCTGCCAGTCGTTGCTTTTCTTCCTTGCTTAGTCCCTTGAAACTATCCACCTTGTACGTCACCGGTGCTTCGGCGATGGTTGCTTCAATCGCATCATAAACCGCTTTTTTAATGGTTTCGGGACTGATATTGTTTGCCTCGTTATGGGCAAGCTGTATGCGTCGCCGCCGCTCGGTTTCATCCAGGGCCTGGCGCATAGAAGGCGTTATATGATCCGCATACATGATGACGATCCCTTCCGCGTTTCTCGCTGCCCTTCCAATCGTCTGTATCAAAGATCGCGCTGAACGCAAAAAACCTTCTTTATCCGCATCTAAAATCGCAACCAGTGCCACTTCTGGTAGATCCAAGCCTTCCCGAAGAAGATTAATGCCCACTAGGACATCAAACAGACCGCTGCGCAATTCGCGCAATATTTCTATACGTTCCAGTGCATCAATATCCGAGTGCATATAACGTACTCTTATGCCTGCATCAGCGAAATAATCTGTCAGATCCTCCGCCATTCGTTTGGTTAGCGTGGTAACCAGCACCCGCCATCCCTTTTCCACTTTTGTGCGAATTTCCCCGATGAGATCATCAATCTGGTTCTCGGTAGGCCTGATTTCCACCTCTGGATCAATCAGACCCGTGGGCCGGATGACCTGCTCTACAACCTGACTGCTTGTATCCATTTCATAATCTCCAGGCGTTGCACTTACGAAAATTGCCTGTTTCCGTTTCTGGTTAAATTCATCAAAAGTCAGCGGCCGGTTGTCCAGCGCAGACGGCAGTCGAAAACCGTAATCCACCAGATTCTGCTTTCGGGACCGGTCCCCCGCATACATCCCTCTTACTTGGGGAAGAGAAATATGGGATTCATCCATAAACAATAAGAAATCATCCGGGAAAAAATCAATCAGCGTATAGGACGGTTCGCCCGGTGCCCGGCCCGTGATATATCTTGAATAGTTTTCAATTCCTTTGCAGTATCCAATTTCCTTTATCATTTCCAGATCATAGCGCGTGCGTTGTTCAATGCGTTGGGCCTCCAGTAGTTTTCCTTCTTCTCTGAATTGGTTAAGCTGAATAGCCAGCTCTGCTTCTATTGCATCCGCTGCCTGAAGCATCTTGTCCCGGGTGGTAACAAAATGAGAAGCAGGGAATATCATGACATGCACTCGTCGCCCCATGACCTCACCGGTAAGGGGATTAAATTCGATAATGCGATCAATTTCATCTCCAAAGAATTCTACCCGTATGGCATTTTCACCGGTTGAAGCAGGGAAAATCTCTACCACATCTCCACGGACCCTGAATTCACCCCGTGAAAAAGCCATGTCATTACGCACATAGTGGGTTTCCACCAGTCGCCGTAAAATGTCATCCCGGGCCACTTCCATCTGCGGTCGCAGCGAAATCGCCATATCATAATAGTCCTGCGGTGATCCCAACCCATAGATACAGGAGACAGACGCTACAATAATTACATCGCTGCGTTCCAATAACGAAGCAGTAGCCGAGTGACGCAGTTTATCAATCTCGTCGTTAATCGAGGAATCCTTTTCTATATAGGTATCCGTCTGAGGAACATAGGCCTCAGGCTGATAATAATCATAGTATGATATAAAATATTCCACAGCATTCTCAGGGAAGAATTGTTTAAACTCTGCATAAAGCTGCCCTGCCAATGTTTTATTGGGAGCCATAACGAGGGCGGGACGCTGCATCTCCTCGATGATACGCGCCATCGTAAAGGTCTTCCCTGAACCAGTGACCCCAAGCATAGTTTGCTGCCTCATGTCCTTTTTCAATCCACCAACTAGGTTTGCAATCGCCCGGGGTTGATCTCCAGCAGCCTGATATTCAGAATGCAACTTAAATGGCTTCATTGATGTTCCTCCTCCCCCTGTGTCATCTGTATCATCTTACAATTATTATACCCTTGAGCATGAGCACAATCAAACAAACGTTCGCTGTTTTTCAAAAGATATTCCATCCCCCACACGCAATCACTAATGAAAATAAGTGAAATTATTAGTTGGAAAGTTGGTTAGTTGGACAGTTGGAACATTGAAGTGGGTTAATTAGAAAATAGCTTTTTAATAGACGCAGACAACGCGGACTTTCTGGACTTACGCAGACCTTTTTTTGTAAGGGGTTAGGAGTTAGAAGTAAGGGCAATGCCTGACTCCTTAACTATTTTCATCGGTGGTTGTGTCGTGCAGACATGGGTGGTTAATTAGAAAATAGAAAAGTAAAATAGACACGGATAAAAATTGGTACATTTTGGGGTCAGACCCCATTTGTTACACTAATTAACCTACTTCAACGTTCCAACTGACCAACTGTCCAACTAACCAACTAATAATTCCGCTTATACTCAACCTATTTTCGTACTAACCCTATCTATTCCCATAAGCAAAAGGGAAAACACCATGGTTTTCCCTTAACAGTATAGGTCAATTCATTTTTCTATTATACTACAACCCTTCGGGGACCTCCCGCCGGTAAATATAGGCTATTGTCGTGGATCAGAAAACTTCAGCATTACCTCATGAATTTTTTGGTCAAGTTTTTCAAAATCCATCGTGGCTGCGTAAATCTTCTTGAGCTGTCGTTGATGTTGATTCAGCAAATCAAGCTCCTGATGGGCCTGGTTGAGCAATCGTTCTAACCTTCGGCCACCTTCGCTGTTCTGCACATCCATCTCCTCTTCGTCAAAATGGTTCAGACACACCGTCATATCAATGACAAAATCCCAGGGTCGAAGGGAAAAATCAATATCGCCTGCCTCAATTAACGCCACCTGTAGATTGCGAACAATTAACATTTTGATTGATTCCGGCTCTAGTCCGCAGTGGTAATACTCCAGGAAATAACCCCTTTGTTTAGCCTCAAGGGCAAGTGCATCCATCATCCATGATTTGCCGCAGCCAGAAGGCCCCTGAAAAATGTACCTTTTTCGGCATCCTTCGCTTAATTCATTTATATATGAAATCATACCATCCGCTGTTAGGGCTCCTGCAAAATAGTGTTTTTCGCCGGGTTGATTTTCCAGAATCTCGCGGATCAGATCAATCATAAGATTTTCCGTACGTTCAGGGTTTACCAGTGACATGGTCATCATCCGGTTTTCTTTGCGAATTCCTTCTGCCTCTTTTAATAACGCATACACCTGTTGCTGTCTTTCCTCTATGGCATCCACCATTTGCATGATTTCAACCGTTCGGCCTTCTATCGCCTGTTTATCCCAGAACTCTCCCAGATAGATCATCTCATCACGACTTCCATAGTATCTGGGATCTATCGCCTTCGGCAGACTCCCGTTGATGATCGCCATATCCAATTGCGGAACATAGACGCCATCTGGTGTGACCGATTCCAGTGCCGAGACCCAGAATTCCACATCATAACCTTTTTCAGACATCATTTCACCCAGCATCCGAATAAATGTGGACTTCCCGGAACCCGGCGCCCCTTTTAATATATAAACCTTTCTAAGTCCTTCTAATAAATCCGGAATAAAGGTAATAAACCCCTGTCCGGTGTAAGTACTGGTAAAAACATAACGGATCCCACCCCTGTTGCTCACAATGATCCCCCATTTTCACTTTTTCCTTACTGTATTCAAAGTGATCATAAAATGTGAACATTATGAGCGTTTTAACCGTTGCCATAATGCGCGCCCCATAGCAAAGAACGTATCATCACCCAGAGAAAGATAGCGAGAGGAGGCAGCATCGGGTGCCAGAATGATACCAGCAGATTCCGCCACCTCTTTGCTGATTCGCACCTTCCTTTTCCGATTATCCCTTAACAACTCCACGAACATCCGATCATGCATCATCATGTATGCATAGAAATCCCGGTTTCGCTCAAAAGCCAGGTCATTCATTGTAACAATCACATCTCCGGACAATAATCCAGCCTGACGAGCCGGAGAAGCAGGTAAGACGTCTAACACCATCAAGCCCTGATCAGGATGTACATAAAGCGCAGACCGATTTTTTTCTTCCCGCATTCCCAACCAGATTACCATCTCATGTCCCAGGGGACTAAACAACGCAATCACCGGCAAGAGGGTATAGATTCGTTCCCCACCGTGCCCAGCGTATCCCTGCAGCAAGGGCCACCAATCAGGCATGGGCATACCACCCGCCGTTTCCATCGCTGCCACTGATAGCAATGCGATCAACGGAATCGGCCAAAAGAGCTGCAGATTAAATCCCCCCATCATTTTTCCGTTTTTCTTTACATACACAGGAAGGGGACTTAAGGATCCATTGAGCAAAATGAGAAAACTCTCCACCATATGAAGAATCGCAACCAGTCCCATTAACTGCGGAATATTCAGCTGGGGATATCCAAACAACAGACTGGAAACAGCCAGAACGCCAGCGGCATAAGCAAAACACAAAAACCGCTGTTGAATCAGCATCAGAAGTAGTGCAACCACCCATAACTGAGTAATCGCAATACCGGACAGGTCTACTCCCATAATAATGAGAAGGACACTGCCCAGGACACCACCCAGAATTCCGAAGACAGCTGCGACCAGAGTAGAACGCAGGTATGAATTTTTCCGACTGCCCACAATTTTTTCCGTCACCCGCTGCAGGCGCTTATTCTGTAAAAAGACAAGCACAAACAGCATGAAGTAAAGGAAAATAAAAAGGGGAGAGCTCAATGAATTCACAAGCACTCTCCCCATCATCATAAAAACCGTCAGAAAAAAATCCAAAAACGCACCTCCATATTATTTCAGACATGTATTTCCTGTTAAAGCTCGATTGAATAGACGCTGATCTGAATGATTTTGTATGATTTACGCAGATTTTGGTTAGAAGTACCAAGAGAATAGGGTTGTTAGCACATTATTTAAACAGGTATATTTATGCATACCCGGTACTCATATCCACTTTTTCATGGCAAACTAACTAAAAATAATAATCATCGCAAATCATATAAATCATCGAAATCAGCGTCTATTCAAAGTCTATTTTCTAATTAACCCCCATGTTAGTTCACAATAACTACTTTTGTTTACAGTATCTGCTTCTTAAGAACCTCTATTGCTCGTTGTAGCTGGACATCTTCGGTTGCGTCTTCGGGAATGTCTACAACATAATCTGGTTTGATGCCGATTTCATTGATATCGGTTCCATCAGGAGTAAAATATTTTTGCGTGGTGAGTTTTAGCGCTCCGCCACCACGTAATGGAAAGACCGTTTGTACCAGGCCTTTGCCATAAGTATTCTGTCCGACAAGAACCGCCCGACCATTATCCTGTAATGCCCCCGATAGAATTTCCGACGAAGACGCACTGTTTTCATTGACCAAAACCACCATAGGCAATGTATACGAATCCGGCGCAGATTTATGAACGGTTGTTCTCTCCCGGACGTCCTTAACGCTTACAATCTCCTTGTCATCAAGGAAAATATTCGCGATAGAAATGGCCGCCTCAAAATCCCCGCCACCATTGTTACGCAGATCCAGAATAACCCCCTGAATGTTCTCTTCGCTGAGTCCATTCAAACTGTCTGCAATTTCCTGAGCAGAATGCGCACTGAAATGAGATAGCTGCACGTAACCAATGGATGTTGCTCCCGGAAGCACCTTCTCTTCTACTGAAGGTACATTGATGATTTCCCGTATGATTTTAAAGTCATGCTCTTTTCCATCAGCTTCACGGAAAACGCTTAATTCCAGTTGAGTACCCGGATCCCCCCGCATTAAAGCAACCGCATCATCCTGATCCATTTGTATGGCGCTCTCACCATTTATGCGGGTAATAATGTCCCCACTTTTCAGCCCTTCTCTTTCCCCAGGTGTTCCCTTGATCGGTGCAACAATCTGCAGTTTGCCATCGGGAAGCTGCACAAAATAAACGCCAATCCCTCCGAATTCCGCATTGATCTGAAGCCTGAGATCTTCCCATTGTTGCTCATTTAAATACCGTGAATATGGGTCCTCCAGTGATTCAACAATACCTGTTGTCGCCCCCTCTATCATCGTTGCACCGTCCACTGTTTTCAAGGATTGCGCCTCGATCAAACCAACTACGCTCAGCAGGGTCCCTACACCCGTTAGGTTTGTAATAAACAAAGACACCAACAATACAAACGTAATTAAGCCAAACAGCGAAAAGAAAATATTGAAACCTCTAAATAATTTATTATTATTTTTCAAATCCACACCACCATATTCTATTTTATTTCAGTTGCACGCCAGATATGTATATCACATGCTCGAAAGCATACGCTAAATTAAAAAATACATCAAATGAAATGCATTTCCTGCACCTAGAAATACGCATCTTTTATTGTAATCTTTCTTGCCCCTTATTAAAAGTGTGAGACAAGAGTTGACAAGGGGACGGGGTTGTTGTCACATTTTCATTGGTCTTTGAGAAAAAAGCAATGATATCTCAAAAATGTGGCAACAACCCCGTCCCCTTGTCAACTCCGGAAAAATCCCGCGGTGTTTTTTCCGCGGGATTTTAGAATTGCTAATATATACTATTGTTAAATATAATCCATCGGATTGACCGGCGTTCCATTTACACGTACTTCGAAGTGAAGGTGTGGGCCAGTGCTCCAACCGGTGCTCCCCACTTTCCCAATGGTATCCCCCTTCGTCACCAGATCCCCTACACTAACCAGTCTTTTGGATTGATGCGCATAAAGCGTGGACATGCCTGCGCCATGGTCGATGACAATCGTCCCTCCATAGCCATTCATATAACCTGAAAAAACAACCTTCCCACTATCAGCAGCAACAATATTCGATCCATACGTTGCCCCAATATCCACACCTGTATGCAGTTTATTCCTCTTCAAGATGGGATGAAAACGCATCCCAAATGGTGAAGTAATCGTACTGCAACTAGGTGTTGGCCAAGTATAAGACCCGGTTCCTATACTGGATTGATCGCCACCACTCTGCGCCTGACGGATCAATGTCTTAATCTGATTCGAAGCTCTTTCCAGTTCAGCAACAGCATTCTCACATTGCTGACGCTCCGTTTGAACGGATGCCAGCACTTTTTGCTTTTCACCCTTCTGTTGTCCCAGTATTTCTTTTTTCTCCAGCTGGGTTACCTGGGCATTTTGCAGTTCTCGTTGCTGGACTTCAAATTCACTCTTTTTGAGCCGTAAATCCTGTTGTTGCTGAGCTATCTGTTTTATTAAATCCTGGTCCTGCTCCAGAATTGTATTCAGCAAATCATACCGGGTCAGAAAATCCTTCAGATCTTCGGCTGCCAGTAATACTTCCAGGTAAGACACATCACCCGCTTCATAAATGTACACCAGTCGTTCACGTAAAAATAGTGTCTGTTTTTCCAGATTATCTTCGAGGATGTTAATCTCATCTTCTGTAACAGCAAGCTTCTCTTCAAGATAACTGACGCGATCAGACAAAGATGTAATCTCACTCTGCGTTTTCGTAATATCCCGTTCAATAGAATAGATGTTACCCATAATGTTTTTTTCTTTTTGTTTAGTATCGTTCAAAGCATTTCTCTGGCGATTAATCTGCTGTGTCAACTCTTTCAATCGCTGCTGCTGTTCATCAACATCTATCCCATAAGCAGGAATCATTACCCCCAGTACAAAAATGAACATTAGGAAAAAGCCAACAATTTTCTTTCGTTTACGCACTTCACAATACCTCCCAAACATAAATATACTTAATGGACACGAACTTATGTCCGCGTTAAATTCATGCTATTTTCGTACTAACCACCCATGGCCGCGAGCCACAACCACCGATGAAAATAGGTTAGGGGTTAGGGGTTAGGCGTTAGGGGTTAGGGGTTAGGGGTTAGGCGTTAGGCGTTAGGCATTGCCCTTACTCCTCACCCCTGACCCCTTACGAAAAAGTCTGCGTCTATTAAAAAGCTATTTTCTAATTAACCCACTTCAACTGTCCAACTAACCAACTGTCCAACTGTCCAACTAACCAACTAATAATTCCACTTATACTCAACCTATTTTCTAATTAATTCACCTTCAAGAACCGTCCTCAACCTTGTCTTAAACATCGAGGAATCGATTAACGGAAATTGCCGTTCCGATTACCCCCAGCGCGGCACCGGTCAAGAGCAGAGATACATAGATGTTGATAAGCAATGTTTTTTCATGAATCAGCGGAATAAAAAATATTGCCGTTTCCAGATTATTTAGCAGCGACCCATATCCGATAATCAGGAATAGCAGTGCAATCAGTGCCCCAACTGAACCTAATATCACCCCTTCTATAAAGAAAGGCCAGCGAACAAACCAATCCGTCGCACCGATCAATTTCATCAGGTAGATCTCCTTACGCCGAGCAAAAATTGCCAGCCGAATCGTAGTCGCAATCAGGAAAACACCACCCAAGGCCAGCAAAACAATGATAGCAATACTAATGATACGTACCCACTTCGTCACCTGAAGCAAATGATCAATCATTCCCTGACCGTAGTTCACCTTGCTCACCCCGGCCAGTTTTTCAATCTCCTGGGCAACTGCTTTCACCTGCTCGGGATCGTTTGTTTTAACTTCGAAACTATCCGGCAGAGGATTCCCCCCGACTGTTTCAGCCAGATTATAATCATCTTCGTTAAACCTTTGCTGTAACTTCTTCAACGCGTCTTCTTTACTGACAAAATAAACGGAACCCACCTGATCCATTTCCTGTATTTTTTCCCCTAGGCAGGATGTATCATCTGCATCGCATTCCGTATCTACAAACACAATAATCTCCAGATCTGACTCCAGCTGTTTCATGAAATTGCCCGCATTGATGGTCATTAAGAGCGCTGCACCAAGGATAAAAATACAGATAGCAACCGTGGAGGTAGTGGCTATACTCAACAAACGATTCCTAGACAACGACAGCCCGGCTTCCCGGCTGAAACAACTCACATTTTTCCCAATCATAACGCCATCTCCCCCGCCGAAAGATCGGAAACAATATGACCAGATTCCAATGTAATAACCCGCTTATGTGATTCTTTAACAAGCTCCCGGGCATGCGTCGCCATAATAACCGTTGTTCCTTTCCGGTTAATATCATAGAGCAATTCCATGATTTCATTGGATGTGTCCATGTCCAGATTTCCGGTCGGTTCGTCTGCAATCAATACCACCGGTCGATTAGCAATCGCACGCGCAACACCTACACGTTGTTGTTCTCCGCCTGACAGCTGACCGGGAAAGGACTGTTCGCGTCCTTTCAGACCTACCATTTGAATGACTTCAGGAACCCGCTGCCTCATTTCCTGGATGCTTGCTCCTACGACTCTCATCGCGAAGCCAATGTTCTCATACACGGTTTTATTTTCCAGCAATTTAAAATCCTGAAATATAATGCCAATGTTCCTTCGGAGCTGCGGAACTTCGTTTCGCTTCATTCGCACCACACTGCGCGAAGCAATAAAAATCTGCCCGCGGCTCGGTTTCTCTTCGCGAATCATTAACCTAATTAACGTTGATTTTCCAGCACCACTGGGCCCCATCAAAAAAATAAATTCACCGCGATCTATTTTTAAAGAAACATCATTTAACGCTTTCATCCCACCTGGGTATACTTTGGAAACATTATAAAACTGTACCAGCATTTATTTTCCTCCGACGATTTTTGCTTTTATTTGTAAACAGGTAAAAAAAACCACCTTGATAGGTGGTTCTACAAAAACGTCCTAAATCCTTTAGGATTTTGTTTTAATTTTGAGTAAATCGTGGATATTTTGTATAATGTTTTCGATAGTGAGACCATAGTGTTGTAAAAGCTCATCCGGCTTCCCTGATTGTCCAAAAACATCATTTATTCCCATTCGATGTACAGGAACGGGACATTTTTCGCAAACTACCTCACACACCGCACCACCTAATCCACCCAGTACATTGTGTTCTTCGATTGTCAGTATCGCGCCTGTCTGAACAGCTTTTTTGATGATAAGGTCTTCATCCAATGGTTTAATCGTATGCATGTCTACTACTGAGACCTGAATGCCTTCCTGGGCAAGTTTTTCCGCAGCTTCCATACATTTGGATACCATGATGCCACAGGCGATAAGGGTCGCATCATTGCCATCTCGCAGTTCAATCCCCTTACCAATGGCAAAATCTATATCATCCTTGTATATAATAGGTACCGAGGGCCTCCCCAATCTTAGATAAGCAGGACCCTCTCTGTCATAAAGATCAAACACCGCCTTCTGCGTGGTCACTCCATCGGATGGCACAACCACACACATATTGGGTATCGCACGCATCAGCGCAATATCCTCTACGGATTGGTGCGATCCACCATCTTCCCCAACGGTAATACCAGAATGTGTCGCACATACCTTTACATTTAAACGCGCATAAGCCAGAGAGTTACGTACCTGTTCAAAGGCTCTGCCGGTAGCAAAGATGGCAAAAGAACTAGCATAAACTACTTTTCCACTGGCTGCCAGTCCGGCTGACATACCGATCATATTTTGTTCAGCGATCCCTGCATTGATAAAACGGTCTGGAAATGCTTTGGCAAAGTCGGCTGTTTTGGTTGATTTAGAAAGATCTGCATCCAAGACGACAACATTGGCATGCTGTTTGCCCAACTCCGCTAGGGCTTTCCCGTATGCTTCTCTTGTTGCTTGCTTCTCCAATTTCTGTTCCTCCTTATGCTGATGTCAGTTCGTTCAGGGCCTGCTGGACCTGATCTTTGTTGGGGGCCGTACCATGCCATTCGGCTTTGTTCTCCATGAAAGAGCAGCCTTTTCCTTTAACCGTGTTGGCTAATATCGCGGTTGGTTTTCCTTTTGTTGCCCTGGCAGTGTCTAAAGATGCCATGATTTCTTCTGTGTTGTGCCCATCAATCACCAAGGTCTCCCAGCCAAAAGCACGCAGTTTGTCAGCGACCGGCTCGGGTGATAACACATCAGTAATGGGGCCATCAATTTGCAGGCCATTGTGATCAACAAAAGCCACTAAATTATCCAGGTTGTAATGGGCAGCAGCCATCATGGCCTCCCAAACCATACCTTCTTCTATCTCGCCATCGCCTAGAAGGGCATAAACACGCTGATCCTTCTGATCCATTTTTGCAGCCAGAGCCATTCCTACGGCCCAGGATATCCCCTGCCCAAGGGAACCGGTAGAGGCTTCCACACCAGGCAATTTACGCATATCCGGATGTCCCTGCAATGGGCTTCCCAGTTTGCGCAGACCCAGCAACTCCTCTCTGGGGAAATATCCTTTTTCAGCCAGTACTGCATACAAAACCGGTGCAGCATGTCCTTTGCTCAATACAAAACGGTCCCGTTCTTCCCATTCCGGCTGAAGGGGATCGATGTTCATCTCCCAGAAGTACAGACACGACACAATATCCGCTGCTGACAGCGAGCCTCCGGTATGACCAGATCCCGATTCTCCCAGCATTTTAATGATATCCTGCCGCATCACCAGCGCCTTTTCATTGACTTTGTTGATTGATTGTTCATTAATCTCTTTCACAACTGCCTCCTGTTCTGTTATTGTTACAGTAATAACATTTTAGAACACAGATTTACGCTGATGTCCGCTGATTAACGCTGTTTTTTATCTTAGAAAGTCTTAAGAGATGCGTTATTACATTACACGCTATACTTTTACCCCTTTACTTATTTTCATAGGTGTTTGCAGCCTGACGATAATGAATCAATCGTATTCTCCCACTAAAACAGCCCCTAATAATTCTTGATTTCGTTATTTACAGTATTGACTGATGCTCAGTGCAGCAAAAAATATAAAAAACAGCGTTAATCAGCGTTAATCAGCGTTAATCAGCGTTAAAAAATCCTTTCTTCTTTACTTCACCCGCTTATGCCTCCAGATGCAAGCAGGCATTGATGAATTCATCAATATCACCATCCATTACGGCCTGTACGTTGCCTGCTTCCAGGTTCGTCCGATGATCTTTTACCAGAGAGAATGGGTTCATGGTGTAGGTGCGAATCTGACTTCCCCATGCAATCTCTTTATATTCTCCCTTGAGTTTTTGCATATTATCCGCCATTTCGCGCTGTTTCAGTTCATATAGTTTGGCCTGCAGCAACTTCATAGCAGTAGCCTTGTTGGTATGCTGGGAGCGTTCATTCTGACACTGGGCAACAATTCCAGTCGGTATATGAGTAATTCGTACTGCGGAATCGGTCTTATTGACATGCTGCCCCCCTGCCCCTCCCGAACGGTAGGTATCAATCCGAAGTTCTTCCGGATTGATGTTAATCTCAACATCATCACTCACTTCCGGCAAAACAGAAACAGATGCAAAAGATGTGTGCCTTCTTCCCGAAGCATCAAAGGGCGAAATGCGTATCAGACGGTGAACCCCTGCTTCGCACTTCATTTTTCCATAAGCAAACCGTCCTTTTATCAGAAGGGTTACACTTTTAACACCGGCCTCATCGCCAGCCAAGTAATCCATAATCTCTACCCCGTACCCGGAGGTCTCTGACCAGCGAGTATACATCCGCAAGAGCATTTCAACCCAATCCTGGGCTTCGGTACCACCTGCCCCAGCATGCAGAGAAACAATCGCATCTCCTGCATCATGTTCCCCGGAAAATAGAATAAGTAGTTCAAACTCATGATACTTCTTTACGAAAACATTTAACTCTCGTACCGTTTCCTGAAACAATTCTTCTTCCTGCTCATCTTCTGCCATCTGCAGAATTTCATTTATGTAGTGAGCCTCTTCACACAGCGCCTCATACGGTTGTACAACGTCTTCCAGTTCAGCAATCTTTTTTAATAGATCCTGGGCATTCTGTCTGTCATCCCAGAAGTCATCTGCCAAGGTAGCATGCTGCAACTGCTGGATCTCATATTTCTTGTTAGCGATGTCAAAGAGATTCCCTCATCTCGTCTAAACTCTCAATGATCCCCACCAGGGTTCCCTTCGGATCCTCAATCAACTTAAATCACTCCTGTCTATCTTTCCAACAGCAAACTCCGGTTGCCTGCTTTAAGAAATAGTATACACTAAATCAGCTAGCATCAACCGGAGTTTTGTTTCAGTCTTGTGTCGAAATGGGTGAAATGGGTTCAAAATAGTCGTATTTCTTCTTCAGGATGACAATATCAACGCGCCGATTCATGGCACGGGTCTTCACGTCCTCATTGGCCACCAGAGGTCGATATTCACTATACCCGATAATGGATAATCGATCCGGGGGTATCCCGCCGTAGTCCTGAAGTATATGTACAACATTGGACGCCCTGAGTACTGATAATTCCCAGTTAGACAGAAACTTGTTGTTATGTATGGGCAGATTGTCCGTGTGCCCTTCGACTCTTATGTAATTGGGAATTGGCAGGAGGGATTCACCCACACTGGTAATAATCTCTCGGGCATTGGGCGTCAGTTCGTCCGATCCTGAAGCAAAGAGCAGGGCATCCTTAAAACTTATCACCAAACCTCGTTCCTGTTCTAGAATGGTAATGGAATCACTGAGTTTGGTAGCCACCTGCCCCTGCCCCTTGTTGCTTGCCTCCGTATCTTTCATAAGAATGAATTCTTCAATCTGTTTTTTTATTTCTGTTAATTGCCCCTGATCAGCGGGTATCTGTCCAGGTCCTTCAGGGACTTGCTGACCGGATAGGCCATCGATTACAGAAGGTCCCTGCGTATCCAGCATGGACATCGCTTCACCTTTTAGAACCATACTGAGCGAATTGGCAACCGCTGCATATTTCACCGCATCCACCTTACTCATTGTATACATCAAAACGAAGAAAATCATCAGAAGGGTGATCAGATCAGAATAGGTAATCAACCATCGTTCACTGTTCTCTGGTTCCTCCTTTTTCTTCTTACGCCGAGAAGCCATTTTATCACATCCCTAGCTGTTCCTCACTGGCAGTTTCTTCTGTCTGTCTGCTGTCAGGCGGTACAAAAGTTAATAGTTTTTCCCGAATAACCCTGGGGTTTTCCCCCGCTTGGATCGATAAGATTCCTTCCAGAACCATCTCCATAAGCTGACTTTGCTTTTCTGTTTTCAGTTTCATCTTGGTCGCAAATGGGATCCAAAGTACATTAGCAGATGCCACACCGTAAAGGGTAGCAATAAACGCAACCGCAATGGAGCCTCCCAATGAATCAGGATCCTCAAGACTGCTTAATACATGGACCAGTCCCATAACGGTTCCAATAATACCCATGGTAGGTCCCAGTCCCCCCATGGCCATGAACATTTGATGTCCAATGCCTTCGTTGGTTTCAGCGGCTTCAATTTCCATCTCCAGCATATTACGGGTTAATTCCGGATCTGTGCCATCAATGACCAGTTGCAATCCCCTCGCCAGAAACGGGTTATCAATGGTGGCCAACTGGCTCTCCAAACTTAGTAATCCCTCACGACGCGCCTTGTCTGCCGTATCCACAAGGATATCAAGGATGATCATAAAATCTACATCCTCATTAAAAAATACTTTTTTTAAGAAGTAGGGAATCTTTTTTATTTCATCCATTGTGAAGCTAATAAAGAGTGCACCAAATGTTCCACCAAAAACGATTATAAAAGCAGTAACCTGCCACAGCATGCCAAGTTCGCCGCCCTCCAGCATAAAGCCTCCCAGCAAGCCTGCAAGGCCCAATATCATTCCAATGAGTGTTGCCAGATCCATTAACTAGCCCCTCTCCCACAACAATTCTTATACTTTTTGCCACTCCCACAGGGACATGGTTCATTACGCCCAATCTTCTTGCCTACACGAACCGGTTGTTTTTTGGTATCTTCTCCCTGGTTGGTGACCATTCTTCTCTCTTCCGGTTTTTCTACTACGCGTACGCGCAGAACAAAACGCACAACATCTTCTTTTATGCTGAACAGCATATCCTGAAAGGCTTCATACGCTTCGAATTTATATTCAATCAAGGGATCTCTTTGTGCATAAGCCCTTAAATTGATCCCATTGCGAAGCTGATCCATCGCATCAATATGGTCCATCCACTTATTGTCGATAATCCGCAGCATGATGGCTTTTTGGATTTCCTGCATGGTTTCTGGTCCCAGGTCCGTTTCGCGGACTTCATAGAGGCCATGAGTTTTTTCCATGAGCATCTCTTTCATCTCATGTTTGGTCATCCCAACAAGCTCGTCCCGAGTGAAACCTGAATTGGGAATAACGTTTTGTTCTACATAGTTGAGCAGACCATCAAGATCCCAGTCATCACTGTATTTGATTTCGCCAGCATAGACATCGACCAGTTGTTTGATAACATCGTCGATCATCGCGGAAACGGTTTCTTTTAGATCCTCTCCATAGAGAACCTTTTGACGTTCCCCATACATGACACCCCGTTGCTGGTTAATCACATCATCATATTCCAGCACATTTTTACGGATACCAAAGTTTCTGGCTTCAACCTTCTTCTGGGCATTTTCTATCGCCCGGGTAATCATCTTATTTTCGATGGGCATACTATCATCCATGCCCAGACGGTCCATGACCCCTTCAATATTGGAAGCACCAAACAGGCGCATCAAATCGTCTTCCAGAGATACATAAAACCGTGACTCTCCCGGATCTCCCTGACGCCCGGAACGACCTCTCAGCTGATTATCTATACGACGTGATTCATGTCGTTCAGTCCCCAGAACGTAAAGTCCACCCGCAGCCTTAACACCTTCCCCCAGAACAATATCTGTTCCTCTGCCGGCCATATTGGTTGCGATTGTAACCGTCCCCAATTGTCCTGCCAGCGCAATGATCTGTGCTTCCTGTTCATGATGTTTGGCGTTCAAGACCTGGTGACGAATCCCTCGTTTCTTTAACATACTGCTGAGAAGCTCAGATCTCTCAATGGAAATCGTTCCCACAAGAACAGGCTGCCCTTTCACATTCCGTTCAATGATGTCTTCAACCGCCGCATTGAATTTTCCCAGCTCGGTCTTATAGATATAATCCGAGCGATCACCACGAATCATAGGCATATGGGTAGGAATCACCAGGACATCCATGCCATAAATATTACGGAATTCATCTTCTTCTGTTTTCGCAGTTCCTGTCATACCCGATAGTTTGTGATACATCCGGAAGTAATTCTGGAAAGTGATGGTAGCCAGGGTCTGTGATTCTTTTTCAATCTTCACCCCTTCTTTGGCCTCAATGGCCTGATGAAGTCCATCACTATACCGACGTCCAAACATCAAACGCCCGGTAAATTCATCCACAATGATGATCTGATCATCTTTGATTACGTAGTCTTTGTCCCGTTTCATCAAGGCATGTGCCCTGAGTCCCTGATTCACATGATGGGCAAGTTCCATGTTTTCAGACAGGTTTTCTACATTGAAAAAACCTTCGACGCGTTTGACGCCGTCTTCTGTAAGTGTTACAACATTAGCCTTTTCATCCACTTTATAATCGGTTTCATTCTCCAGTCGGGGAATAAATTTGGATATTCGATAATACAGATCTGTCGGTTTATCCCCTTCCCCTGAAATAATCAGCGGGGTACGTGCCTCGTCTATCAGGATAGAGTCCACTTCATCGATAATCGCATAATGCAGAGGGCGCTGGACCATATTATCCGCCGCAACGACCATATTGTCCCGCAAATAATCGAAACCGAGTTCATTATTGGTAGCGTAAGTGATATCACACTCATACGCTTCTTTCCGCTGTGCATAATTCATATCATGAACAATGAGACCTACGGTGAGACCACACATCTCATATACGGGCCGCATCCACTCAGCATCCCTGCTGGCCAGATAGTCATTGACCGTAACGATATGAACGCCTTTCCCTTCCAGAGCGTTAAGATAAGCTGGCAGGGTCGCCACCAGCGTTTTTCCTTCCCCCGTCTTCATCTCGGCAATTTTCCCGTTGTTCAGGGTCATGCCGCCGATCAACTGTACATCAAAATGCCGCATACCCATTTTCCTGCGAGAAGCTTCGCGCACCAACGCAAACGCTTCAGGTAATATATCGTGGTTTTTTTCTCCATTCTTTAGCCTTTCCCTAAATTCTTCTGTTTTTTTGGGAAAATCTTCATCCTGCAGACTTTCAAACGCAGGCTCCAGGGCATTAATTTTATCAACCACGGATTGCATTTTGTTGACCTGTTTTTCATTATCATCCAGTAATTTTTTCATCATACTTCGTATCATTTTTATAAACCATCCTCTTTTTACGAATTAACCCCATCCGGGGACACCGGGGACAAGCACCTTGTCCCACCCTATCAGCCGAGTGACACAGGGGGACGGTCTTAGTGTGTCATTTCTGGCGTGTCGTTCTTCAAAGCAACAACAATAGTCTTACAGAAATGACACACTAAGACCGTCCCCCTGTGTCATCCTGCCCCCTGTGTCATCCTGCCCTCTATATCTTTTAATTCTCTTACTAAAAAAGAGGAACCATAATGGTTCCTCATAATTTATTTCATAAAACATCTTTATAGTATCATTTTTAAGCCCTTTACTTCAACCTAATCAAAATCTGGCTCTATTAGCCCGTAATTACCATCTTTTCTTTTATAGACCACATTCACTTCCTCTGTTTCAGCATGGGAAAAAACAAAGAAATTATGACCAAGTAGATTCATCTGCATGATGGCTTCTTCTTCATCCATTGGTTTGAGGGCAAACCGTTTGGTACGAACGACTTTAAAGTTTTCCGTCGTATCGTCAACGGCAAGCTGCTTTCTGGCTTCCTCGGAAAAGACCTGTTTTAAACCTGCCCCTCTATAAGCCTTAAACAACTTGGTTTTATACTTTTCGATTTGTTTTTCCAGTTTTTCTTCTACCATATCAATGGCAGTATACATGTCATCTCTGCTCTCTTCTCCGCGGAGGATCACTCCATTCAACGGAATGGTGACTTCTACCTTTTGCTTTTCTCCTTCCACAGACAACGCTACCGTTGCCGTCCGAACGTCATCAATATACTTTTCTAATTTGGAAAGTCGCTTAGTGGTATAATCTTTGAGTGCCTGCGTAAGTTCAATATTTTTCCCTCTAATGTCCAATCTCATTTGACCACCCCTTTCCGTGTATATTTATATTATACGCAAATATAACAGAATCCTGCACGTGTTTTCGCAAAATCATTGTTGTTAAACTAGAAAATATAAAAACCGGGCGTTGCGCCCGGTGGTCATGCATTTTTTAGTAAGCAGCCTGTTTTTGCTTTTGGAAGCATTCTAAGCAGTAAACGGGTCTGCCATCAACCGGCTTAAAAGGAACCTCTGTTTCAGCACCGCATTCAGCACAAGTGGTTGTAAACATCTCGCGCGGAGCTTTGCCAGTGCGGTTACGACGGTTCTGTCTGCAGTCTTGGCAGCGCTTGGGTTCATTTTCGAAACCCTTCTCGTGGTAAAATTCTTGTTCACCAGCAGTAAATACAAATTCTTCACCACAATCCTGGCACACTAAAATTTTGTCTTCGAACATACTAAAAAAATCCCTCACTTTTCTGAAATTGCCGGGTCTAAACCTGATAGGTGTACTTGTCACCGACTGTACTGCCTATTATATACGCTGGAGGGAAAAATAGCAATAAAAGAGGGTGGGTAGATCACACCACGAAAGGCTCTGTTTGTGGCGTCCAAAGGATTACAAATTGCCTATTTTGGTTTTTTGGTATTTTCCATTGCCTGTTTATAAGCTCTGTTCGCCCGGGTACTCGTATTCTTTGGGGCAGCTTTTTTATACCTTGCTTTTAATCCATCCCCAAGCATCCGATGACTCTGTTGATCAGATGCATCTATTCTTTCCAACAACAATCCCAACTGGCTTATTACCTCCTGTAGTCTTCGAAAATAAGCTTCATCGATCATGCCTTCCAGGTTTCGGATAACAAATGCATCCAGCCCCAGCTCTCTGGTTATCTGATTCTGGAAGAATCTATTTTTTTCATTCAGTTCATTGATTGCCTGCAGCAGGGTTTGCCTTTCCTGTATCAATTGTAATAATTGTTCCGATGAAGGTACACCCTGTTGTTCTATATATTGCAACTGTTTTTCTGCCAGGTTCATCATATCAACATACAATTTGTATTGTTGTTGAAAATTTTTAATCGTCTTTTCTAATAGATCGTTCACAAAGGTCATTCCTTTACAGGTGATTTCACTTTTTCTTATCAAAAAACCACGGCTGCTGGTTTCCCATTTGCAGGTAGGCTTTGCTGGCCTTTTTATTACCACGTGTACTGGCTAGCTTTGCAGATGAACTTACTGTAGCTTTTTCAAGGCCTGATCGGGTAACCTCATCGTTGTTCTGAATCTGAGTAATAAAGCACACACACTTTTCCCGATAGGTCTGCCAGACAGATTGCCCTTCAGGATTATCTTGAAGAAATTCTTCTTCCTGTATGCCAAGTCCTTCAATCGCCTGCATTAATCTTTGCCTTTTTTCCAACCAGCGCTGAAAACATTGCATCCCCTTTTTTTCCCACCCAGAAGCTTCAACAAAAGCCCGCTGTTGTTGAGAAACATCAAACATCGCTTGATAAAGGACCTCTATTTTCTGCAAACGTTCTTCCCAGTTTTCCTTATCTTTCATCGAACAATCATCCCTGAATATTTATTCCCGAGCGCTTTACGCTCGTTGCTTGTATGCCCTTTGCTGATTCAGTTGTCGGTTCAACAGTTTTTCTCATCACCTCTGTCTGTCCCTGCATGTGTCCACTCGTTTTCAGAATTCTGGCTGCCTCGGCCCAGGTATCTCCGAGTTCGCTCAAATATCCCTCTACTTCCTCCAGTATCGCAGTATCCTTCTGTATGTTTGCCTGCACCAACTGATCATACATATATCTATAAAGGGCAAGGAGACCATTTGATATCTCATAATCCATATTCAGGGTAGACATCAGCTCCAGAATAATTTCCTCTGCCTTTACAATCTCCTGGTGCGCCCTGTTGATATCTTTATCTTCAATCCCTTTACGAGCACTTCTGATGTTTTTGAGTACCCCTTCATATAACATAAGAAGAAGTTTTTCCGGCGCTACGGTTTCTACCGTTGTTTTTTTATATTGATTATATGCCTGGGCATTCATATTCATTGCCAAACCTCCCTATCATTCCAGTCATTCGTTGACGATCGTATCCTTGTGAAAAGAAAAATCTGTACGTTCATCATAGTATTGTATATGTAACCGCGTTACACGCTTATTCAAATCTTTTCATCCACCATAAGACCAATCATCTCGTTTAACATATCTCGCACCCTGGCTGCATAATCAAGCGCCTCCTCCGGGGGAATCTCGCGAATGATTTCCTCGGTTTCGGAATCGACTACCTTCACCTGATAACTTCCGCTCTTTTCATGTAGTGTGAATTCCAGATGGTGATTGGAGATCTTCATCGCCTGATTGAGTACCTCGGTAGCAAGTTCAACGTCTTCCAGCTTCGCTTTTTTGGATGCCCCCTGTATTTTTTCCAGGTCAACCTTCTTTGGGCTATCCTCCCTACGGATATGTCTTTCTCCAGAGCTCTGATCAGTAAACGGCTTCACTGCATCGCTCTGTGTTTTCATAAAATCCCGAGCCATCCCTTGCCCCTCTACCCGCATGGTTATCCCTCCTTAGATTCGTTAAATGGACATGGTGAGTTCTACTGAAAGTTCCTGTAGATCCTTTTGTTTTTTATATCGTCATATTTGAAAAGTTCTTTAATCATAATTGGATAAAAAGCAGGCAACCATGCTTCTATCTTCTTCAACCAGACTCGCTTCAGCAGACGTCTATCGTTTGAAATCCACCCTTTCCAGGCCTTCATTCATTGGTTTACTTTGCTAATCTGGACCATCCAGAGGGTTTACGGAGCATTTTAGCATATTTATTATTTACATCCTATATTACTGCATATATCAACCGATTATGCCCTTATGCCCTTATTTGTTATTTTGACAGATTTTTTTAGCTTTTGTTAGAATATTAATAATATTGTCTAAAAATATATTTTTATTTTAGGAGTTTCATTATGGGTTTGTTCAAGTATTTCATCAAACGTCTTTTGCTTGCTGTCCCCACCATCATCGGTGTCAGCATCATTGTTTTCCTACTCATTCACATTATTCCAGGCGATCCAGTGCAGGTCATGTTAGGAAATAAAGCAACCGAGGCTGCAAGAACTGCATTAACCGAGCGTCTAGGGCTCAATCAGCCCTTATATACTCAATACTGGAACTGGTTCACCCACTCCCTTCAGGGAGATTTCGGCATCTCGGTAACAAGTTATGAGCCGGTTATGTCGGAAGTTATGAGTCGTTTTACCGCAACCATAGAATTGGCTTTTATCTCCATTATTATCGCCATTGTATTGGGTATTATTTTTGGTGTGACTGCTGCCAGATACCGCAATCAACCTGCTGATCATATCCTGATCGGGTTTTCGCTGCTAGGGGTTTCCATCCCCGTATTCTGGTTGGGCATCATGCTCATATTCCTGTTTGCTGCTGTTTTACAATGGCTTCCTGTTTCCGGGCGCCTGACGATGGGACTGTCCATTCCCCATATTACAGGTTTGTACCTCGTGGATTCATTATTAACCGGAAATATGAGGGCTTTCGCAGACAGCTTACAGCACCTCATCCTACCCGCTATTTCCCTAGCGACGATCCCCCTGGCGATTATTGTTAGGGTCACACGCTCGAGCATGCTGGATGTGCTCCATGAAGATTACATCCGCACCGCAAGAGCCAAAGGTGTGCCCAGGCGACGGGTCATTTTCAAGCACGCCTTAAAGAACGCCATGATTCCTGTGTTAACGGTCATCGGATTACAACTCGGCACGTTGCTTGGCGGGGCCATCCTCACGGAAACAGTTTTCGCTTGGCCTGGCGTCGGACGCCTGCTGGTGACAGCTATTTCCAATAGAGACTACCCTACCGTGCAGGGCATTGTCTTTTTGATTTCCGTATTATTCGTTGCAATTAATATTATCGTTGATTGTTGTTATGCTTACCTTGACCCACGTATCAGATTTGAAGAATAGAGGATCAACAATATGACAAGTGAATGGAAACAAATCATCATCGAATTTAGAAAAAACAAGTTAGCTGTTGTAGGCTTTTATATCGCAGTGGGACTGCTTTTGTTATCGGTCCTGGCGCCTTTTTTGGCTCCCCATGATCCATTGGAGCCAAACCTGACCGCTAAGCTTATACCAGGCTTCTGGGCAGGTAATTGGAACAATTTCCTCGGTACGGATAACCTAGGCAGAGATCTTTTCTCACGCATCCTTTACGGCGGAACGATCTCACTCCGCGTGGGATATATCGTCATTTTGATTACAGCTGTGTTCGGAACCATTCTTGGCGTTGTGCCCGCCTATTATGGAAAAGCGGTGGACATGTTCTTGATGCGTATTGTGGACGTTTTCTTAGCCTTTCCACCCTTGCTGCTGGCATTGGCCATTGCTGCCGCACTGGGAACCGGTCTGGAGAAAGCAATGCTGGCAATATCCCTCACCTATATTCCAGGAATGGCCCGTATTGTAAGAAGCTCTGTTCTGACCGTTAAAACACTTCCCTATGTGGAAGCTTCGCAATCCATGGGGGCTTCCAGCACATGGATTATCGTCCGCCATATTTTACCCAACATACTGGCTCCCGCTGTTGTTTACCTGACCCTGTTGCTGGCAGATGCCATTCTCTATACCGCAGCGCTTGGGTTCCTAGGCGTTGGTATTGATCCATCCACACCAGAATGGGGGGCCATGTTAAGCAGCGGCAGAGATTATCTGTTAATGGGTCAGTGGTGGGTCACTGTTTTCCCGGGTATTATGATTGTCCTCGCGGTTCTCTCCTTCAACCTATTTGGAGACGGCCTGCGTGAATCCCTGGACTCTAAATTACGAGTTCAATAAGGAGATATGATTTTGAATACACTTCTAAGCGTCAAAGATTTGCGGGTTCAGTTTCTGACAGGGAACGGCCCGGTGCTAGCAGTCGATGGAGTTTCTTTCGACTTACAAAAAGGCCAAACCCTCGGGTTAGTAGGAGAATCCGGTTCTGGTAAAAGTGTCAGTTCACTTGCCATCATGCGCCTCCTAGCAGACAACACCCAGGTAGAGGGAAGCATTCTATTTAATGGAGAAAACCTGCTGCATAAATCAGAACGTGAACTGGAACAAATCAGAGGAAACCGCATATCCATGATCTTTCAGGAACCCATGACTTCGTTGAACCCGGTATTTTCAATAGAAGATCAATTAGGAGAAGCGATTTCACTGCATCAGGGTGGCAAGAAAAAGGACCTGCAGCATAAAGTGGCTGATCTTTTAGATCTGGTTGGTTTCGCCACCCCACATCGACGGATGAAGGAATATCCCCATCAGTTAAGTGGTGGTATGCGCCAGCGGGTAATGATTGCGATGGCACTGGCCTGTAATCCAGACATTCTCATTGCAGACGAACCGACGACTGCATTGGATGTCACCATTCAAGCCCAGATTCTGGCTCTGATTCGTGATCTTCAGGAAAAATTGGACACAGCCGTATTGATGATTACGCATGACCTCGGCGTGGTCGCCCAGGTCGCCCATCAGGTTGCGGTCATGTATGCCGGACAGATTGTAGAGTATGCGAATGTTGAGGATTTATACAACCATCCGGAACATCCTTATACCCGTGCTCTTTTAGATACGATTCCAGACATCCATCAACAACAGGATCAATTGCACGAAATCAAAGGAATGGTTCCGAATCTATTATCGGTCCCTGTTGGATGTCGTTTTCACCCGCGTTGTACAGAGGCATTGGAGATCTGTGCCACACAATGCCCCCCCATGGTCGACCATGGAAATAGCAGCATTCGCTGCTGGCAGTTGAAACATAAAGGAGAATAATCATGGGAGAAGCCATTTTAAAAATAGACAATCTGCGAAAGTATTATCCTGTTAAACGCCAGAATAGTTTTGGGAAATCTGAATGGTTAAAAGCTGTCGACGGCATTAGTTTCGAGGTGTACGAAGGAGAAACCCTTGGTCTTGTTGGAGAATCCGGATGTGGCAAATCGACCACCCGCAAACTATTATTACGCCTTGAAGAGGCCACATCCGGCAGCATTTACTTTCACGGCCGGGACATCTACCGTATGAATCGTGCAGAACTGAAAGCTTTTCGCCATGAAGCACAGGTTGTTTTTCAGGACCCATATGCCAGTCTGGATCCTAAATGGAAGGTGGGTAAAATTATTGGCGAACCCCTGCAGATACATGGCATTGGCAACCGCAAAACCCGCAGGGAAAAGGTTCTGGCATTGATGGAATGTGTGGGGTTACCGGCTGAATATTATGAGCGCTATGCCCACGAATTCAGCGGCGGTCAACGACAGAGAATCGGCATTGCCAGGGCGCTGGCACTGGAACCAACACTGATTGTCGCTGATGAACCGGTCTCAGCACTGGATGTCTCTATTCAGGCTCAAATCCTTAATCTCATGAAAGATTTACAAAAAAGACTGGAACTTACTTACGTATTCATTTCTCACGATTTGAGTGTTGTCAAACACATCTGCCAACGGGTAGCGGTCATGTATCTGGGAAAAATCGTTGAAATTGCAGACACAGAAGAACTCTTTTCAAATCCGCTTCACCCATACACCGTTGCGCTTATGAATGCGATCCCCTTACCCGATCCAACTTTGAAACAGCAGTTAAATGTACTGGAAGGGGAGGTTCCTTCCCCCATTAATCCACCAACTGGATGTCCATTCCATACCCGCTGTCCCCATGCCATGGATATATGCCGCGTTCAGGAACCACCCGTAAATATGATGCAGAACGGCCACCAGTTGGCCTGTCATTTGTATAAGTAATAAAAAAATTTTAGGAGGTAAGAGAATGGTAAAGAGAGGGAAACATGTTGCATTATTATTAGTGATGCTTCTACTGGTCGGTTCAATGGCCGGATGCGGTGGAGGCGAAGAACAGCAGGCGAGTGAAGATACCTTCATCGTTGCGAGAACAACTGATGCAGGCACACTAGACTGCGGTTACGCCTATTCTGAAGGTGAAATCGATCTGATGTACCATATCTATGATGGATTGGTAGCTCTCAAAAACAGTGACCTGGAAGTAGAACCCGCACTGGCAGAGTCCTGGGAGACCTCTGAAGACGGTACAGTCTGGACCTTTGCACTCAAACAAGGTGTCAAATTCCACGACGGCACCGATTTTAATGCGGATGCTGTTGTCTTCAGTTTCAATCGTTTAATTAACGAAAACCATCCCTATTACGGTCTGGGTGACTATTCCTATTTTGATTATTTGCTGAGCGACGCCATCGATGATGTAAAAGCCATCGACGAGTATACAGTAGAAATCAGTCTTAAGGACAAATTCGCACCGTTCCTGACCTATCTGGGATATTACTCAGAATTTATCGTAAGCCCCACCGCCGTCGAAAAATACGGTACAGAATACTTTAAAAATCCCGTTGGAACTGGTCCTTTTAAGTTTGAAGAATGGCAAAAAGATGAGTATCTGACACTCTCCAGAAATGATGAATACTGGGGTGACAAGCCTGAAATATCTACCCTTATCTGGAAGATTGTGCCCGATGATTCTACCCGTTTAATGGAACTGGAATCCGGTCAGGTTCATGCCATCAAGCCCATCAGCCCCAATCAACTTGAAAAAGTCAAAGGCAATGATAAACTACTCTTAAAAGAGGTAGCTGGCGCAAATCTGTTCTATGCCGCTTTTAACAGAGACAAAGCCCCCTTTGACGATGTCCGTGTAAGAAAAGCCATCAGTTATGCCATTGACATGGATAAATTGGTGGAAAACACGTACGATGGCATGGCAACCCGAGCTATTAATCCTATGCCGCCTACCGTCTTCGGGTTTAATGACGAAGTAGAACCTTACCCGTACGACCCGGAAAAGGCCAAGGCTTTACTCGCAGAAGCCGGTTATCCAGATGGATTTAAGATGGAACTCAACACCTTTGTCAACGCACGACCTTACGTAGCACGCCCAATTGACACAGCAGAAATCATTAAGAGTGATCTTTCTAAAATTGGTATTGAAGTGACCATTAATACCAACGAATGGGGAACTCACCAGACGTTGATGGATAACATGGAACACCAGGTCACATTTAATGGATGGTATGATATCCCCTATCCCAGCAACTTCCTGAAAACGATGCTGCTGCTGGGTTCCAATACAGGATATGCGCCCGAGAATGTAACCGCATTAGCGGACAAGGCCCTTGCTACGTACGACAGAGACGAACAGATTGAAGCCTATAAGGAATTACAGGCCATTGTTCACGAAGATATTCCAATCATACCCATCGCACACAATGATTACACTGCAGCAGTGCTCAATAATGTAGAAGGATTCGAACTTGATGTACTTGGCAATATTAACGTAAAAAAGGCCCACTTTAAATAAAATTATAATTATAAGGGACAGGGAAAAATCCCTGTCCCTTTAATTGTTCAGGAGGAAGAAAATGATAACCGTATTACAAAACGTTACCCTTATTGATGGGACAGGGCAAGCGCCCATAAAAAACGCGACTATTCTTATTGAAGAGGGCCGTATTCAGGCCGCCGGCAGAGCCGAGGAGATTCAGCTTCCGGAAGAGAGTACCTCCATTGATTTGGAAGGAAAAACCGTGATTCCTGGCCTCATTGACTGCCACATCCATATGGACCTGCATGGCTTCGCTAATACCTATGATGAAAATCTGGTAGAAGACAAACTTCGGGCCCTGCGTGCTGCTCACGAGATGGAAAACACACTTCGCAGAGGTATTACCACAGTGCGTAACCTAGGCAGTGTAAATCATATTGATTTTGCAGTAAAGGATGCCCTTGCCGAAGGGTACTGCAAAGGCCCCCGCGTTCTCACCAGCGGTAAAATCATCAGTATGACGGCTTCTGGCAATGATTATTTCAAGGGCTTATACCGGGAAGCGGATGGTCCTGACGAAGTCCGCAAAGCAGCTCGCGAACAGTTAAAAGCCGGGGCCGATGTGCTGAAAATCATGGCCACCGGCGCGGTAATGAATCCCGGAGGCGCTCCCGGTGTACCCCAGTTGAATCCCGATGAGATTCGGGCTGTTGTAGAGGAAGGTGCCAAACTGGGTATCCGCGTAGCTGCACATGCACACGGCACAAAAGGTATCAAAAATTCCATTCTCGCTGGGGTAGCCACCATTGAGCACTGCACCTTTATGACGGATGAAATTATTGATCTGCTGATTCAACATGATGTTTACATGGTCCCCACCTACGTTGTTGACCACCTCATGCTTAAAGCCGGAGCAGAAGGAGGCATCCCTCCATTTATGCTGCAAAAAATTGAAAGTATTCAGGCGCAGTTTAGAGTCATGTTCAAACGCGCCATCGATGCCGGTGTGAAAGTTGCTTTCGGCACCGATGCAGGCACCAACTACAATTATCACGGCAACAATGCACTTGAACTCGCCCTGCTGGTGGAGGACGGTTTTATGACACCGATACAGGCCATTCGCAGCGGTACACTCATATCTGCCCAGGCCCTAGGGTTAGAAAACGAAATCGGCACCATTGAAACAGGCAAAATCGCCGACCTCGTCGTAGTAAACGGTTCCCTTGAAAAAGGGCTTCGTCCGCTGGTAGATGAAGTTGAGATGGTGTTTCAGTCGGGGCAATTAGTTTGAAAATAGACACGGACTGCGCAGACTTTTTTTGTAAGGAGTCAGGGGTGAGAAGTAAGGTCAATGCCTGACACATAGCGCCTGACTCCTAACCCCTCACTTATTTTCATCGGTGGTTGCGTGTGCTCATTGAGTATGGCCTGCGGCCATGGGTGGTTAATGATGAGACAGGGGGACGTTTCATTTTGTCTCACCCTAATAAGAATCAATACGCTTGAGGTTTGCCTATTTTCATAGGTGGATGCGTGTGCCCATTAGGTATGAGCTGCCGGCAGGGGAGGCAGTAATACTAATAAATGGCGAGGGAAACGCCTATAGTATGGTGTTTACCTCGCCATTGTAAACATATGTTTTGCTTACTAAACAATTGATATTTTAAGACGCGGCACTTGTTTAGTTCTTTTTATTTTTGTTTATAAAAGTGTCTGTATGTCCCAAAAGCAAGGGACATTTTAAAACGCATGGGCGTTTATTTTTTGGAAAACGCCAATGTTCCTGCCAACAGAAAAACTGAAGCCAGAACAGTTGCTGCTCCTGCAGGAATATTTAGATAAGCGGCACTCGTCAGGCCGGACAGTGTGCTTACCACGCCGAACAGCATGGCCAAGAGGAACATATGCTTCAGATTGTAGGTCAATTGATAGGCAGCCGCCGCAGGATTGATGATCAGGGTAAAGATGAGCATCGCACCAAAACTGGTATAAAACGATGTGATGACAACGCCAGTAAGCACAAGAATCATGTAAAAAACCCTGGTCGCCGGGATACCGCTTGCAATGGCAAGCTCCCGCCCCAGTATCAGTGCCTGTATTTCCTTGAAAAATAAGACAATAAAGCCCAACGCAACGAGGGTGGATATAACCATCAAAATCAGCTGCTGATGACTAATCAGCAAAATATTGCCCCATAACAATGCCAGGCCTTCACTTTTTGACCCCGGCAACAGTCCCAACAGGAGAAAAACCAGTCCCACCGTAGCAGAAAAAATAATGCCCAGTGCGGTGTCCAGTTTAAACTTGCCCCAGTCCGCCAGGGGACCAATGAGCAGACTCACCCCAATGGCAAAAGCAAACGCCGTCACGACAGGGTTGAATCCCAGTAAAAGGCCCAGCAGGGCACCTGCCAGTGCTGCATGAGAGATAGTGGTTCCCAGCAACGTAATGCCTGTCAAGAGAACAACGACCCCGATCGCCCCACAGCTGGCTCCCCCAAGGATCGCAGCAAGTATGGCTTTTTGCATAAACGGATAAACCAGATATTCCAGCAACCTTCTCTTCCTTTCATTCATCAAGGGTGTCAAGGGGACGGAGGTGTCAAGGGGACGGTTCTGCTGACACCTTTTGCACCCAAATTTGCTTCTTACACAGGCACACTGCACAAAAGGTGTCAGCAGAACCGTCCCCTTGACACCTCCGTCCCCTTGACACCTTATAGCTCCCAGCCCAAGATATTTTTAAGCACTTCTTTGTTCAAGATTTCGTCATAGGAACCGCTGGCCACAATCTGTCCCTGTCGCATCACCATAATGGTGTCCGCAAAAGGGGGAATCATGTTCAACTCGTGGGTAACCATAAGCGTTGTTAGATGCTTTTCGATGTGTAATTGATAGACCCAATCCACCAGCTCCCTGCCTGCGTCCCAGTCCAGGCTAGACGTTGGTTCATCCAAAAGAAATAAGATGGGCTCCTGGAAGATTGCCCTCGCTATCGTCGCCTTCTGGAACTCCCCTCCCGAGAGCTTTCCCACAGGACGATTAAATAGATGTTCAATGCTCAGATCTTGAGCCACTCTTCGTGCTTCTTCATGATCCTTTCGGGAATACGGCTTTAATAATCCTTTCTTCCCACAGCGACCACTTAGAATGAGATCTTCAACAGACAATGGGGTGCGCGGATCAACCGGCCAATGCTGCGGAACATAAGCAATCTCCCTGCGAAGTTCCATCAGATTGCTGTCCCGTAGCTCCTGCCCGTTTATCCACAAATTCCCTTCCACCTTCGCCAGGCCATTCAAACCCTTGAGCAGTGTGGATTTCCCCGACCCATTGGGTCCTACAACCACCACAAACTGATGCGGATCAATCTGCAGGGACAGTTCTTTAATGATCACCTCCGTGCCATACGCAGCCGAAACCTTCTCCGCCCTGATCATTGTTGTTTCCTTTGTTCATCCCAGGCGGTGATCACTTCCTGAACATTTGCGTCTAACTCCGCAAAATAGTCGCCGTCTTCCGCTAACATCCCCGGGAAAAACGTCGTACCAATATTTTTCGCACCAATCGCATTGGCTATCTCCTTGCCTTCTCCGGGACCCGCCTGCAGATGGTCAACCACCAGGCTTACCTTTTCTCTCGAACCAATATTGATCAATTCTCTGATCATTGCAGGTGTTAGATCATCCGGACAGGGATAGGTTCCCACTACCTCAAATCCCATCCATTCAAGCAAGCCCTTCTGAAATTCATGACAAATCACCTTGCCTTGATAGGTCTCATGCGCTTGAAAGATTTGCTGATAATTTACTGACACCCGATCGATTTCTGCCCTATAGGCAGCAGCATTTTCTTCAAAGATATCTGCCTTTTGAGGAAAAATACGCTTCATTTCATTCTTCACTTTTTCGGTGGCTTCTTTTTGTTTCCCCGGTTCCATCCAGGCACCAATTACTTCTATCCTCACAACTTGCAAATCGGGATTATCAACACTATCCACAACTTTATCCACAAACGGTTCAAAAGTATGTGCAAAAATTACGCAACAATCACTAAAACCGACCACATCCGACGGCTTAATATCAAAATGCCCGGGGCAAATCGTGGGCGGAACAATCGGCCCAACAACCTCTACTTCCTCTCTTCCAACAGCTCGCACCAAACAACTCATCTGCGAACTGCTAACCCCGATTTTAAATAAATCGCTGTCTTCTAAGCTATGTGTCTCCACAGGCTGATTACAACCACCCAGTAACAAAGTGCACAGCGTTGCTATCAGCAACACATAGACAACTGTTTTGTTATGCAACATGAATCCCCCCTAAAACGGTAGTTTTTCGTTAATTTTGAATGTTTCTATTATAGCACAGAACGAATCAACACTGGTTTCGTTTTATGCAACGATCGTCAACTGGCGCAAACGGATGATGGACATTCCGCAGCCAAACACCATTTTACATTTGAACAATCTTCCCGATAACCCACCTTTGTTTTTTCTTGTAAAAAGTTGTAATATAGTTTATGAAGAATAAATTATCATTTTAGTAATATACGTTGAAAAAATTTATGTACTTTGTTGTGATATGTATGTTAACAAAATTCCATCTAATACGTAAGTACTTGTATTAAATTGTATGAGGGGGAATATTCTGTGGGCAATCACCTTATTGAGGAAAACACTGCATTAAATCATCTCCGTTTATTAAAGGTACTGACAATCCTGACGGTTTTAATTACCGCAGGCACTTTCGGCGTTTATTTTTCAGGACATCTATCAAAAAGTATGACCCTCCTTCACCTTATCAGCTGGACAGTTGGAGCATATACTCTAATTGGTGTGGGATGGTGGCTTGGAAAAGCCAAAAACTCCTCCAACTCGACAAAATACTTCCTGGTTGCAATCTTATTTGTTGTCGTATTTAGCTGCCGTGTTCTCTCACCTATTCACGAAACATCCGTACTTGCCTTTGTAATCATTGTAATGTCTATGTTTTATTTTGATCCCAGATTAACCCTGGCCGTTAGTGTAGCCTGCATTGTAGGTGACATTATTCTTTTGATTACAATACCTGTATTAAAAATCCCCCAAAATGTTATCGCCATGCGCTATATAGCCTATATCTTCACGACCATCGCCGCCTATTACGGTACAATAGCAACCACACGTGTACTCTATTTGGCTGCCGACAGGGAAGAACAGGCGACTGCATCCCAAGCACTGCTTCTTCAGGAAGCCTCCAGACTTCAACAACAATCTTCACAATTGGAACAAACCTCAAAGAATCTCCTGACCGTCAGCGAAAGAAACCGCCAGGCTGTCAACCAAATGGAATCAGGCAGTAACGAAGTGGCGTCAACGGCAGGCGAGCAGGCAAAAGAATCGGAAGACATGCAGATGTCCATCGGGAACATGATGGAAGATCTCAAACAGGTTGCTGAAAAGATTGAAATGATCAATACCCATGCCAATGAATTTGTGAAAATTATTCAGCTAGGCAAAGAGGCCTCTGATAAACAAAAGAACAGCCTTAATAATACGAAGAAAGTTAATGAAAACCTGACCCATATGGTTGACGTATTAGACAAACAATCCCAGGAAATCGGAGCCATTGTAACCAGCATCAGCAAGATTGCATCACAGACCGCCTTACTTGCACTCAACGCCGCCATAGAAGCGGCTCGTGCAGGCGAAGCCGGAAAAGGATTTGCTGTGGTTGCAGAGGAAGTGAGAAAGCTAGCTGATCAGTCTTCCCTCGCCGCTCAAGGAATTGGACAGATCATTGGTGAGGTTCAGCAAAATACGCAAAAAACGGTCATCGGCATCAAACAATCAAACAGCGCCTTTGAAGACCAAAAACAAGCGACTGAAAGCAATCAACAGGCGTTTAACAGTATTAATGAGCAGAGCAAAAAAATCGCCATTCAGATCACGCAAGCCGTAGAACTAATAAAGCACATGTCTACCGCAGGTCAGGAAGCGGAAACCTCCATTCAAAATATGGCCGCATATTGGGTTTGTTTAGAATTCCGTGTAAACACAAATTTAATAACTTGAAAACAATACGATTTTTAAATCAAAATGCGGATTTACTCTCCTTTGGAATTCGACCATAATCTACATTCCTGGTGAACCCCTGA
>JAYEHK010000074.1:0-18724 GCA_034659475.1 Bacillota bacterium
TGAGGTGGCGGGGGCTGGAAACGGGAAGATGACCCGCTTGAGGGGGACACTCACCTGAAAGGGGAGAAATAGCATGGCCTCACAAGGTCTGACACTTTACCGCGCCTGCCTTCGACCCTACTTTTTGTTGAATCTTTTGTATTGGTTTCGATATGATGTAGCCTTGAGTTAATCACCGTTGCAATATTAAAAAAGGGAAAAATATATATAATCAGGCAGAACTGAATACAGAAAACCGGGTAAATAATTAGATAGAGTGCCTTTTAATAAAAGCCGTACAGGTAGTGTATCCTACTGTCAATTAATATTAATTTTTGATAACCATTCTTACATAAGGTAAACTTGAGTAAACAACTTGATAACTGCTAGTTTAGAATGGTGATGATGGTTGAATTAGACAATTAACAAGATTGAGAAATTTTTAAGATTCTTTTCTTTTATCCAAGCAAAAAACTGCTGAAGACCTCTCTTTTCATACAAATTTAGCAAGAAAGAGAGGTTTTCTAAAAGATTTAAAAACTCCTAATTTGATACAGCTTCAAAATTACGAAAAATATTGGTGATATCAATGGTTAGGTTGCGGTCGTGGCTAAAGGGCCGGTCTTGTTTTGCCCTGCCCTTTGTTCACTGCTCACTTAATAATTATCCTGTTTATTAGTGCGGGTCCAAATTTTTGCTTCAGCAGCTGACTTAATTAATTCATCCCGGAATTTGGGATGGGCAAGGTCAATAATATATTCTGTTCTGACCCAAGTGTTTTGGGCTTTTAGTTTTCGGATGCCAAATTCAGTAGCGATATAGTCGACAAAATGACGGGTCACCGTTACTGAGGTACCAGTTGGGAAACTTGGAACGATTCTAGATATAAGATTACCTTCTTTATCAGTATGGGTGGAAGGTAAACAGATAAAACTCTTGCCGCCTTTGGACCATTGTACTCCTAAAGTAAAATCAGTCATACCACCATTGCCTGAGATTTGTGAGAAGCCCATACTTTCGGCACTGACTTGGGTTAGCAGATCAATCTGTAGTGCCTGATTAATAGAAACCATGTTGTCCTGCTGTCCGATGAATCTAGGATCATTTGTATAGTCCACGCTGTAAGAAGCAATCAGTGGATTGTTATGCATCCAGTCATACATCTTTTGGGTACCGATGGCAAAGGTATAAACTGCTTTATATTTGTCAAAATTCTTTTTCGAGCCATTAGCTTGACCGGAATCGATCATATCCATATAGACATCTACCAGCATTTCGGAATGAATCCCCAGATCTTTAATGTCAGTTTTCTTGAGTACCTGACCCAGGGCGTTAGGAAGATCCCCAATGCCCAGTTGAATACAGGACCCGGAATGAATATGATCAACTAGGTGAGTGGCAATTTGCATAGCAAATTCAGGTGGGGCTTCGTTGTTCTCGGGAGCAGAGAACAGCATCTGGTCTTGAGGCGCTTCGACGATATAATCGACTTGTGATATGTGAACCGCCTCTTTCCCTCCGCCAAGACAACGTGGAATGTTGGGATTTACTTCTATAACCGTTCTTTTTGCTTGTTCTATACAGGTTAAAGATTCAGTATTACTTGGGCCAAAGTTGAAGCAGCCATGTTCGTCCATTGGGCCTGCTTGTTTCCAGACCCAGTCCATTTGTTTGCCTTGGGCCGGTATTCTATTGGTTACAAAATCGGTACTCATATGGTAGATTATAGGCAAATAGGCAATGTTGTCATAATACTGAGCGAGTGCACGGGTTAGTTTACTCCAGTGCCAGTCCATGTAGGCAAAGCTTTCCTTGTGTTGAATAATCTGAGGTACTGGTGGCACGGTGACTGTAGCAGCTACTAGAACATCTCTTAGTTCCTCATGCCTTTTGGCTAAAGCTTCATCGAGAATGACTGGTTTACTGGTAAAGTACCCATACTTAATCATTTCTCCTGACTTAACCATTGCTGCAATTTCATCTGCAGTACGCAGCTTGCTCTGGTATTCTTCCTTAAGTGACATCGATATTCCTCCTCTTTTTGTGAACATTGTGCATATTTAAAATAGTTGGATAATTAAGGATTGTTATTCTCTGCAAGTGGAATAAATCCTGCTAAATTACCAAATTATTACAAAAAAAGATGTGGGTTATATCTGAAGTGCGGTATCTATGATTCTTTTTGATACCTTTCGCTTTGCCCGTAAGAAGTTTTTTCAATACAGAGCTGTGGCAGAAAATCCCGCTACTGACCGTTTTCAAAACGTACCGTCAGACAATCTTCTTGTTCTGTTCCCCGACATTTTTGAATTGCCGGATGCGCAGAGCTTCCCTGTTAATGTTTCTGGTCATCATTTCTTTATAAAAGCGCGCTTTATTTTGCCGGATAAAACGGCAGGCCACCTCAACAATTTGCGGAGTGGAACGGAAATTTTCTTCCATCCGGTAAACCTGCGCCTGGTCGTAGATTGTTGGGAAATCCAAAAGATATTGTGGCTCGGCTGCACGAAAGTCGAAATGCTTTGATTGTCATCAACCACAACAAAGAGATTTTGTTGCGGTTGAGCGATCAACTTGATGAGTTTGTGCTGCAGCAATGATGTATTCTGGCTTTCATCGGTAAGGATGTAAGCTGTTTGTTGTCGGAAGTTTTTAAGCAGCCATTGGTTTTCCAGAAGTCCCTGGTAAGCCAGCACCAGCATATCATCAAAATCTATCAGCCAGGGGTGATGTTGGAGTTTATACTTTTCATAGGCCTGATAAATTTCCGCAAAATTAGCAGTGGGAGGATTACATAGGGTAACAAAGGGGCATTCTTTTTGTTGGCCTATGACTATGCATATGCCACGCTCGTTCCGCTTTTTTGGTCGTCTCATATTTATCAGTACTCCAGTATATCTTTGCTGTTATATCGAAACCAAAAAAAAAGAACCAAAAAAAAGAACGTCCCTTTGTTGGATCCTAACAGCTCGTGTCAATAGAGGTCGAATAATTAGGGGAATATTAGGCTTGTGCCGACAAAGGATGCCAATATATCTGAAGGTATTTTGTTGCATTCAAGCTAATATTTTACTATATTAAATTTTTATGCTCAGGAGTGAGAGTATGGATTATATAAACATGACTAAAGAAGAATTGATACAAGAAAACCAAAGACTTCGTTCAGATTTGGCTCATTTACAGGACAGCGAAATAACTGCTTTGAATAATATGCAGGTTTTCCCCCTTATCCAGCCAAGCAACTCAACTACCGTGCCCGATCTCTTCTGCCGTTTTTCACCAGATTTTAAGTTTACATTAGTTAATGAAGCCTTTACGCAGTCTTATAAGCGAGAACGCGAAGATTTTATAGGTCAAACGATAGTTTCTATGCTTGATGAGGAGTATCAAGAAAAAATTATAAATATACTGCTTAGCTTAAGCCCCAATAATCCGGTCGCATCCGTTGAATACACCTGGACTGATGTTAATAGCCAAACCCGTTGGTTGCGTTGGAAAGCCCGGGCCATATTTGATAAAAACTATTCCTTAATTGAGTATCATGCAGTAGGACGTGAAGTTACTGAACAGAAAAAAGCCGAAGAGCAGATCCAGCACCGACTAAGAATTGAACAGACCATTGCTCAGGCTTCGAAACTTTTAATGGGTTCAGAAGAAGCCGATATGAATGAAATATTGAAAATTATTGGCGAAACCATGGCCGTCAATCGAGTTTATATATTTGAACTTCGGGATAACAATCTCAAGTTTGACAATACCTTTGAATGGTGCGATGCCCATACCACATCAGTAATTGCAGATTTGCAAGACTTGGATACAGAAGTGTTCGCCTGGGGACTAAGACAACTCCTAAATGGTGATAGAACTTTTATATCAGATATAAGCAGCCTTCCTCCAGAGGCCTTATGCGAAAAAGAATCTATGGAAATGCAGGGCATATACGCTGCTCTCTTCGTTCCCATCAATGGAATCGACGCAAATCTATTAGGTTATATAGGTTTTGATGACACCGAAAAATGCCGCATCTGGAAAGAGGAAGATACTCAATGTCTTAAACTTCTAGCTGAATTGCTGGGAGTCTACTGGGAACGCCAAAGGATGGAAAAGGAATTACGAGCTAGTGCAGTCAAGTTTCAAACTCTGGCCGAGACTGCCCCAGCTATAATTTTTGTGCTTAAGCCACCGTTTGAAGATGCTAAATTGCTCTATATAAATAATGGCTATTCCTTAGCCAGCGGTTATTCTAAGGAAGATGCCTTTAATAAGAATTACTGGGATTTTGTGCATCCTGACTATAGGGTAATGCTCTACGAAAGAGCCTGGGATCGTTTGCATGGTAAAATTGTCCCCAGTAATTACGACGTAAAATTGTTAAACAGAATGCAAGAGAACCTTTGGGGAGACTTCTCAATGGCTACCATTGATTGGGATGGTACCCCGGCGATAATCGGGGTAATTTACGATATTACCGAGCGTAAAGTAATGGAAGAAAAACTGCGACAATCTCGTGACGAATTGGAAAGTAGGGTTAAAGAACGTACTGCTGAACTGGAATTGCTAAATGAAAAACTACAGCAGGAAGTTGCCAAATGTCAACAGGCTGAAGCCGAACTAATTCTTAGCGAAACGAGATACCGGGCTATAGTCCAGGATCAAAGCGAAATGATTATACGTTTTCTTCCGGATTATACCATTACTTTTGTTAATACAGCTTACTGTCTTTATTCTGGAAAAAATATTGAAGACCTCATCGGCGAAAATGCTATTTTAAACATTTATGAAGAGGACCAGGCCGAGATAATGACCAAGTTTGATTCATTAAACCTTGACTATCTGGAATTCGTGCATACCTTTCGATCAATGCGAACTGATGGTAATATTAGTTGGCAGGAGTGGACTGCTCGCGCTATAATAAACGGTCAAGAGATTATTGAAATTCAGGCAGTTGGACGTGATGTTAGCGCAAGAAAAATAGCTGAACAAGCTTTAAAGCGCAGTGAAGCCAACTTCAGAGCGCTCGCTGAAACCTCACCGGTTTTAATTTATGTTTATAGCGAGGGTCGCTTTCTTTACTTTAATTCCATGCTTGAGACCATAACTTGTGTTCCTGGAGAAGAGCTATTTCAGATGGATCCTATGCAGCTGTTTCATCCTGATTGTCGGGAAATGGTCACAAAAAATGCTATTGCTCGGCAAAAAGGAGAAAATATTCCGCCTTACGAAGTAAGTATGATAAATAAAAGTGGACAGCAAATATGGGGATATTTATATGCCGACATCATTGATTATGAAAGACAAAAGGCCGTTATGGGGATTGTAGTTGATATCACCGAGCGCAAAAAAATGGAGGAAGACCTTCTGCAAACCAGTAAACTGGATTCCTTGGGAATACTAGCGGGAGGAATCGCCCATGATTTCAATAATATTCTTACTGTGATTAGTGGCAATATCTCTCTATCCAAAATGATTGTTGACGACCATGACGAACTACTGGAAATATTGACCGAAGTTGAAAAGGCAGCCTTTCAAGCCCGGGACCTGACTCAACAATTACTAACCTTTTCTAAAGGTGGGGCCCCTATTAAAGAAACATCTACCATCCAGGAATTATTACGCGATTCGGCCAGCTTTGTATTAAGAGGTTCCAACGTTAGTTGTAATTACTCCATAGATGATGATCTTTGGCCGGTGAGTATTGATAAGGGACAGATTAGTCAGGTAATTTATAATTTTATAATAAATGCTGACCAGGCCATGCCCGACGGGGGTTCAATGCAATTATTAGCCGAAAACATCAACGCAGGTCCTGATATTCCACTGTCTCTAACGGCAGGTCATTACATAAAGATATCCATAAAAGATGAAGGCATTGGCATTGCCGAAAAATACCTGGGCAAAATATTTGATCCTTATTTTACTACCAAACAAAAAGGACATGGATTAGGCTTAGCCACCTGTTATTCTATTATAAAAAAACATGATGGAGACATTAAGGTTCATTCCGGCTTAGATATAGGTACTACAATGGATGTCTATCTGCCAGCCTTTCCTGATCAACTGGTCGAGGTAAATAATCTGTCCAGCGTGGTTTTATCCGGGCAGGGGAAAATATTAATTATGGATGACGAATCTGCAGTTAGAGAGACCCTGGGTAAAATGCTACGCCATCTGGGTTATACAACCGGCCTAGCCATCGACGGCCTGAATGCAATTCATCTATATATAATTGCTCAGCAAGCCAATGAGCCTTATGATGCCGTGATAATGGATTTAACCGTAGCTGGCGGCATGGGAGGAAAAGAAGCGATAAAAAAATTACTGGAAATAGATGCTGGAGCCAAAGTGATTGTTTCCAGCGGTTACTTCAATGATCCCGTTATGGCTGATTATAAAAAATACGGTTTTTGCGGCGTACTGCCCAAACCTTATGAAATTAATGCCGTAAATAAGCTCTTATATGAACTGATAAACCGGAAAGAAGCGGTTTGATCAAGGAAGGTGTAAGGGCTTCGCCTGCCATATTTGTTGTTCTCGTTCACTTTGCCCGTAAGAAGTTTTTTTCAATACAGAGCTGTGTCAGGAAATCCCGTTCCTGACCGTTTTCAAAACGCACCGTCAGACAATCTTCTTGTTCTGTGGTGATCACGCCTTCCTCGTACTGCTTATGAATAACCACCAGTCCGACTCCGAAATCATCCACCGACGTTAGCTCGTTTACAGTTGGATCTGTTTCAGCCAGCGATCGTTGTATTTCACGGATAAACATGGATACAGTCGCGTACTGACTAAGATAGTAATTCGGAACACAAAGGGTTAAAGCGTGTTTAGCGCGGGTCATTCCGACATAAAAGAGACGTCGTTCTTCTTCCAGAGCTAACTGTTTCGTTCCCGAAGAATCCATTGCCTGCCGGTCAGGGATGACCCCTTCAACTAGGTCCACCAGATATACCTGCTCCCATTCCAGTCCTTTGGCAGAGTGGATTGTGGAAAGAGTTACGGCATTGGCATTTTTGTTTTTAGCTGAACGCTTGATTAGGTTTTCCAGATAGACCAGACGGTGGGCAAAGTCCGGCAGGTTTTTTTCCCGTGCAGCAATGTTCTCTAGAATCCCCAGAACACTTCCTATATACTCCTTGGCAAACCCTAATTGCTCACAGACCCTGGCCATAACCTGGTCATAGTTCATCGTAGACCGGATATACTGAATAGCCTTGAAAGGAGTTAGCGTATTCAAATGATGGAATTGCTTATTTAACGCCAAATATTCCTTACGTCGCTTATCGGGAAGATCGGGCATGTCCGCTAATATCTCTAATATAGAGCGCTCAATCTGAATCCCCTGCAGGTATTCCAGTTGAGTCTTACTTACGTATACGTCCAGCTTGGTCCAGATTTTTTCAAATACTCGCAGGCTTTTGCCATTATAAGAGAAGCGCATATAATTAAGAACATCCTTGATCGTCCAATGCTGAAAAAATCGTTCCTTACTGGATTCGCGCAGGTAAAAAGGGATTCCGCTGAGATCCAGCTCCTGGACCAAGCTTATCGAGGATAGGTTGTTACGGAAAAGCAATGCTGTATTGGCAAAATCACCAGTCCTCTGCAGTTCTTCCCGAATAAATCTGTTTTGATTCCCGACATTTTTGAATTGTCTGATGCGCAGAGCTTCCCCGTCAGCGTTTCTGGTCATCATTTCTTTATCAAAGCGAACTTTATTTTGCCGGATAAAACGGCAGGCTACCTCAACAATTTGCGGAGTGGAACGGAAATTTTCTTCCATCCGGTAAACCTGTGCCTGGTCGTAGACTGTTGGGAAATCCAAAAGATATTGTGGCTCGGCTGCACGAAAGCCGAAAATACTTTGATCGTCATCACCCACGACAAAGAGATTTTGGTGCGGTTGAGCGATCAACTCGATGAGTTTGTGCTGCAGCAATGATGTATCTTGGCTTTCATCGGTAAGGATGTAATCCGTCTGTTGTCGGAAGTTTTTAAGCAGCCATGGATTCTCCATAAGTCCCTGGTAAGCCAGCACCAGCATATCATCAAAATCTATGAGCCGGGGGCGGTGTTGGAGTTTATACTCTTCATAGGTCTGATAAATTACCGCAAAATTAGCAGTGGGAGGATTACTTAGATCATTCGGCTCACAGAGTCTGTTTTTAACATAGCAAATTGTATTTTGCAGTTCCTCTAATTGTTCTTCATTAGCAATCGCATGGTTTATCTGTTTGTATAGATCTCGCAGTACCCTGTTCCTGCTCTCCGGTCCGGTTTGCTCTTCCATCAAGAGATAGCTGATGCGTTGGTGTTTAAATAGCTCGCGGACCACTTTATAAGCAAAGCTATGTATCGTGGAAAAATGCACCTTACCTTTGATTCGTTCGCTAAAGTTTTGGGCAAAACGTTCTGTCATTTCTTTGGCCGCCGCCCGGCTAAAGGTCAAGCAGAGGATACGTTCCGGCACCGCTCCCCTGACGAGGATTAAATAGGCAATGCGTACCGTGAGCACCGTTGTTTTCCCCGCTCCCGGGACAGCCAAAAGCAGAAGCGGTCCACGATCATGAAGCACCGCTCTCTTCTGGTTCTCGGTGAGGTTAAGATTCTTTTCTTTTATCCAGGTGAAAAACTGCTGACCATTCATTTGGTTTACCTTCTCGGCCAACAAAGGGAAGTTCTTTTTGTTGGCCTATGACTATGCATATGCCACGCTCGTTCCGCTTTTTTGGTCGTCTCATATTTATCAGTACTCCAGTATGTTTTTACTATTATATCGAAACCAAAACAAAAGAACCAACAAAAAGAGCGTCCCTTTGTTGGTTCTAATTAAAATTCCAAAACGTTATTATATTTTGAAATAACATTAAATTTTAAAATGGAATTATTCCAAAGAGGGATTATTATTACACATGGCGAAATGTATATAATCATACAGTTCTTGGCCGAAAGAACAGAGCGAGGATAAGTAAGTCACTATATTGAACTCTTGTCGTCGTATTATCTTTGCCGTCGGTCTCTTTCGAGTAAAATGAAATGTCTGACCTTGTTTCGCATAGAAGGGCAGAAGAATTTCAGTAGATGCAAGAGAAAAAATAAGGAGGTATATTAATGAGTAGAGAACTGCGTTATGAGGACAAACCATGGTTGAGGAATTACTCCCCTTCTGTACCAGGAACCCTAAAATACAAAGAAATATGTATTCCTGAAATGCTGGAGATGAGTGCGCGAGAGTTTCCAGATCATACAGCATTGATTTGTCAGGACTACATGATGAATTATTTGGAACTAAAGAACCAAGTAGATCGTATGGCAACCTGCCTAACGGACATGGGTGTTCGTAAGAATGATAAAGTAGCTGTACTTCTTCCTAACTGCATCTCTCTTGTTGTTGCCTATCAGGCTATTCTGAAAATCGGCGGTGTAGCAGTTATGAACAATCCAGTATACGCCGATCGCGAACTGGAATATCAGTTTAAAGACTCTGAGTCATGTTTGCTGATTTGCTTGGACGCTTTGGTTGGCCGCATGCTCAACATTCGTCCTAATACTGTTATAAAACAAATTATCTGGGTCTCATTAGGTGACTATGCTTTGCCAGGTACGGAAACCGAAAGTTATAATGCGCCTGACGCATCTGAATTATATAGCTTTAAAGATATGCTAACCAAATATGAATCAACCCCACCTGCTGTTCAAATAAAATGGGAAGATACAGCAGTATTGCAGTACACTGGAGGAACAACCGGTTTGGCTAAAGCGGCTGTTTTAACACATCGCAATCTGAGTACCATGCTTCAACGCTATGAGGCTTGGTTCCATGATGGAGTTAGAGGGCAGGATACTGATATGGCAGCTTCACCTCTGTTTCATATATTGGGTATGCAGGTGGCCATGAATCTCTCAATCTATATGGGCTGGAGAGATGTACTATTGCCTAAAGCAACTCCAGAAGCAATGTTGGACGCTATTCGAAACTACCGTGTAAATTATTCTCCGCTGGTACCTGCACATTATATCGGTATGTTGCAGCACCCGGATCTGGCTAAAACAGATCTTACCTGTTTCAAGGGATTATTTTCAGGAGGTGCCTCTTTACCCGTTGATATTCTGAAACGGTTTGAAGAGGTTTCCAATGCAGAAATTTGTGAAGGGTTTGGTATGTCAGAAACCTCACCGCAAACGCACCTCAACCCCTACCGGGGAGGCGGACCCCGTAAAGCTGGAAGCATAGGTATTCCTTGGCCAGATACTGAAATTCGTATTGTGGATCTGGAAACGGGTGAAGAAGATATGCCTATTGGTGAGGCTGGAGAAATGCTCTTTAGAGGTCCGCAGGTAACACGCGAATATTACAATAAACCGGAAGAAACGGCGATTGCGATTACCCCAGACGGTTGGCTGCATTCAGGTGACATAGCATATATGGACGAGGATGGGTATTTCTTTGTTGTAGATCGCAAGAAAGATCTTATCATCTCAAGTGGGTTTAATATTTATCCCCGTGAGGTCGAGGAAGTCTTTTATGAGCACCCTAAGGTGAACAAAGTTGCGGTAATCGGATTGCCTGATGCAAAACGCGGCGAAAATGTTGGTGCGTTTGTAACACTGAAAGAAGGACAGGAAGCAACACCGGAAGAATTTATGGATTATTGCAAGCCCAAACTTGCGAAATATAAGTGGCCAAGTTTGATTGAAATAAGGGACTCACTGCCTGAATCTAATGTAGGTAAACTGCTTAAGAAAGAATTGCGGGACGAGGTCCTAAAGAGGTATTCCGGGAAATAATATCTATGATGAATTTACATTTTGTAATTTTTATCCATAAATAGTCAATGTGCTTTAATATAAAGTGTTTTAGAGAGATCTTCAGTTTAAACATGAAGATCTCTCTTATTATTAAGCTAGTTCATCCTGATGGAAAATCGCCTTTACGCTGACATATACTTTGTTAAGGTTACTATTCTCATCCATAATCTTTACCTGCCTGCATTAAAGCACATTCAAGCCAAGCAATGGTATCGTCTCCTAAAAGCGAAGGGCATTGAATTTTGATAACCTTTCTTACTTAAGGTAAACTTGAATAAGCAGCTTGATGAATGTGAGTTTAGGAGGGTGATGATGGTTGAATCCTATAAGAATTTCATAGAAAGAAATTCTCTAATTCCTTTAAGGGAACTAGAAGCTAGCCCGTTTAAACCAGACAGGTTTACTCTTGTATCTTTGGAGAGTCAAATAAATGCTGCAGGCTTAAATCTTGATCATTTTTACTATAACCCCAATGATATGAAATCACCATATTGTTATTACTGCGGCACGGTACTTCTGGATTTCAGTAGTATTGACCACAAAATAGCTGAAATAAAAGCTCTTATTAGCAGGATAAACAGGGATATAAATGACAGTGTAGCTAATAGAAATTTCGACAGGTTTCTGGCTTTAGTTGACCCCAGATTGGTGCCAGAACTATTTATCGAAGTTTTTAATTTCATCCCTGACGAGGAAAAATACCGTCTTTTTGAGCGTGTTTGGAAATATAACGAAAACAGCCATGAAGTTTTTACAGAGGAGTTTATTAAGAAGGCAGCAAAGTTTAAGGGGGTTACAAGTGCTCAACCAGTGGCTGATGAAGAGGGATATGTACAGGTGTACCTGGGTCAGTATTCGGAAGAACTTTCGCCCGAGCAAGCAACATTATGGTCTACGGATGTTAATATTGTAATTTTGAACGTCCTGCCGTTGGACCCGATACCTGCCATTTACCAAGGTCGGATACATTTTAACCACATTATTTCATACGATAATTCTAGAAAAGAGCTAAAAATTGAACAACATAAGGTTCAGCAAGTAGAAGTGATGAATCTAATAAATCTGCTGGAATTCGATAAAGAATTAAGGGCGTCCGGAATAATCCAACAATATTATTACTATTCAGGACAGATAAACAACGGATGGTTTCATAATCCGCAGGGTATCCATGCTCTCGGTCATACCAAAAGGGTGCTCTTATTAAGCTTGATCATTTCTTATTTGGAGAAGCATTGCGAGGATGACAGAAGATGTTTATGTTTGGCATCTATCTACCATGACATTGGCAGGAAAACCGATGGTTATGACCCGGATCATGGGATAGCCAGTTATGACAAGTTAATCAATGATAAATTGCTTGAATTAGATAATTACCAAGATCAAGAAATTTTAAGATTCTTAGTTCAAAATCATGCTATTCCAGACCAGAGCGCATATAAAATGTTAAATCGTTATAATCTTGTCGACGTGGACAGAACTTTAAGACTATATCAGGCTTTTAAGGATGCAGATGGATTAGATAGAGTGCGTATAAAAGACCTCAATCCAGAGTATCTTCGTACTAGTTCAGCTCATCGTCTTTTGTTAGCAGCACACCAGCTTTATAACCAACAGGTTATTTATTAATGAAGTAAGTGCTGAAATATCAGTGATATCAATGGTCTAGTTGGGGTAGAGGATAGAGTATGGCCATTGGTATCTGTGAATAACGTCATTCATACCACTATTTTTTCACGACTAATCGCTCTTCCCTTTCTTTCAACGGCAAAACCATATATTATTATATATATTGAAAAATGAACAAACAGAGAAATGAGGATGGATCAATTGAATCATACTGTAAAACGCATCATGGTAGAAAAAAAGCCTGGATTTGATGTTGAGGCACAGCATTTGTACCACGATTTAAAAGAAAATTTAGGTATATTCAATCTTGAAAGGGTCAGAATCATTAACCGCTACGATATTTCTGGTATTTCCGACGAAGCCTATGAAGAGGCCAAGAGCACCATATTTTCTGAACCTAATGTTGATTTTGTCTATGATGAAACACTTGAAATAGAGCCTGGCGTAAAACATTTCGTCATGGAGTACCTGCCTGGTCAGTATGATCAGAGGGCAGATTCCGCTGCTCAATGTATTCAGATTTTAACCCAGGGAGAACCACCGACGATTCTTTCCGCCAAATTAATTTTACTTTATGGAGAATTATCGGAAGCCGATTTCCAAGCGATCAAAGGCTATTGTATCAATTCAGTTGATTCCCGTGAGGCCTCTCTTCAAAAGCCCTCTTCATTGGAAATGGAATTAGTTACGCCGGAGGATGTGGCTACTCTTGATGGCTTTATCCAGATGGAGGAAGCGGAGCTGACCTCTTATCGAGATACCATGGGCCTGGTGATGAGTTTCGAAGATCTAAAGTTCTGTCAGGCTTACTTCCGAGACAAAGAAAAAAGAAACCCCACATTGACGGAAATAAAAGTGATTGATACCTATTGGTCGGATCACTGCAGACATACTACCTTTTCAACCAGCATTGACAGGGTATCCATAGAACCAAAAGGGTTGGGTTTGCCTGTAAAGAAAGCCTATGAAACCTACCTGAAGGACCGCAGCTTTGTGTACGGCTCCGAGGAAAGGGATGTTTGCCTCATGGACATCGCTGTGCTGGGGATGAAAAAGCTGAAAAAAGAAGGCAAACTACAGGATTTAGACCTGTCAGATGAGATCAATGCCTGCAGTATCGTGGTGGAAGCAGATATCAATGGTAAAAAAGAAGACTGGTTAGTGATGTTTAAGAACGAAACCCATAATCATCCCACCGAAATTGAACCTTTTGGCGGGGCCGCCACATGCCTGGGGGGTGCCATCAGAGATCCTCTATCCGGCCGTGTTTATGTTTACCAGGCCATGAGGGTAACCGGAAGCGGTGATCCCAGGGTAAGCTTATCGGAAACCTGGCCGGGGAAACTGCCGCAGCGAAAAATCACAACCAGTGCAGCAGCCGGGTACAGCTCCTACGGCAATCAGATTGGACTGGCTACAGGACAAGTGGCGGAGGTGTATGATGAAGACTTTATTGCCAAACGGATGGAAGTGGGAGCGGTTATCGGAGCAGCACCAAAAGCCAATGTGGTTAGAGAAGCTCCAGCAACTGGAGATGTGGTGATTCTTCTGGGCGGCAAAACGGGTCGGGATGGATGCGGGGGCGCTACCGGTTCTTCCGTGGAACATACTGAAGAATCCATCTTTACGTGTGGGGCCGAAGTTCAGAAAGGGAATGCCCCTACAGAGAGAAAAATACAACGACTGTTCAGAAATCCCCAGGCCAGCAGATTGATTAAAAGATGCAACGACTTTGGCGCAGGCGGTGTTTCTGTGGCCATAGGAGAATTAACGGATGGATTGGTCATTAATCTGGATGCAGTGCCCAAGAAATATGAAGGTCTGGACGGGACAGAGCTGTCCATTTCCGAATCCCAGGAGAGAATGGCAGTGGTTGTAGCCAAAGAGAATGCTGCTCCCTTTATGGAATTGGCTGAATCAGAAAATCTGGAAGCCGTTGAAGTGGCTGAAGTGAGCGCTGACAGACGGCTGAAGATGTTCTGGCGTGGCACTGCCATTGTAGACATCGCCAGAGAATTTTTGGATACCAATGGGGTGAAACAACATACGGAAGTCTCCGTGCAGGAACCAGCCGCTGAAGATAACTACTTTATAAATAAGACTACAGACATTTCTTCAAACATAGAAAAAGCCTGGCTGAACAATTTGCAGGACTTGAATGTGTGCTCACAGCGGGGGTTAGTGGAGTGTTTTGACAGCTCCATCGGGGCCGGTACGGTTCTGATGCCATTTGGAGGCAAATACCAGGCAACGCCTGCTATTGGGATGGCGGCTAAATTGCCGGTGGAATCCGGTGATACTATTACAGGCACACTCATGGCCTATGGCTATAATGCACAAATGGCAAAATGGAGTCCCTTCCATGGCGCTTTGTATGCTGTAATCGAAGCCGTTTCGAAGATTGTCGCCATGGGGGGCAATTATCAGACCATACGCTTAACCTTGCAGGAGTATTTCGAGAAGCTGGGAAATGACCGCAGTAAATGGGGCAAGCCCTTCGCTGCCTTGCTGGGTGCCTACTATGCCCAGATGGAACTTGGAATCCCGGCCATCGGAGGTAAAGACAGCATGTCCGGTACATTCATGGACCTTTCTGTCCCGCCCACATTGGTAGCGTTTGCTGTCGACACAGCGGATGTCAGAAGAGTGATTTCTCCGGAATTTAAGCGCACAGACAGTCAGGTGGTATATATCCCTATCGAAAGAGACGCTTGCGAGATGCCTGACTTCGCATTGCTGCGTGAAACGTATCAAACAATTACCCAGTTGATTCATGCCGGTAAAATACTGGCAGCCTATCCGGTGCGCGGGGGCGGCATTGCTGAGGCCATCAGCAAAATGTCTTTTGGCAATCGAATCGGCTTCTCCCTGGCAGACCAGGCCTTAACGTCAAGCGAGATCAACACCCTGCTGTTCTCTTCGGAGTATGGCAGTCTAGTGGTGGAGATGCCGCCGGATGTGGATGTAGAAAAGGACTTGGCTTCCCTTCCTTACAGAATTTTGGGTAACACACAGAAGGAAGAAACCATTAAAATTGGCGGCATGACCCTCCGTTTGAAGGACGCCCAGGAGGCCTGGGAAAACCCTCTGGAAAAAGTATTTCCAACGAAAACGGCTGAAATTCAACAGATGGCGCCCCTTGCCCTGTCCTATAACATACGCGGACAGGCCAGATCTAAAATATCAGTGGCCAAACCCCGAGTATTTATTCCCGTATTCCCCGGTACCAACTGCGAATATGATACGAAAAAAAGGTTTGAATTAGCGGGGGCAAAAGCGGATGTATGCATTATCAAAAATCTAACGCCTGCGGCGATAGAAGAGTCCATCAAAGAAATGGCCGCAAAAATCAGGAAGTCCCAAATCATCATGCTTCCAGGCGGCTTCAGTTCCGGCGATGAACCTGATGGTTCCGGCAAGTTTATTGCCACGGTCTTCCGCAACCCCCGCATACGGGACGAAGTAATGGATCTCTTGAAAAACCGAGATGGTCTGATGCTGGGGATCTGCAACGGTTTTCAGGCTCTGATTAAGCTGGGACTGGTTCCTTATGGTGAAATCCGTAAAATCGACGAAAGCGCCCCTACCCTGACCTATAACAGGATTGGTCGCCATATGTCAATGATGGTAAACACTAGGATATCTTCTGCTATGTCTCCCTGGTTTACTAATGTGGAGGTTGGAGATGTTCATCATATAGCCATCTCCCATGGGGAAGGCCGCTTTGTGGCCAGTGAGGCAGATATGAAAAAAATGATGGAGGGCGGTCAAATTGCCGCGCAATATGTAGATAATGCAGAAAAGCCATCTTATGACATCCGATTTAACCCCAATGGGTCAGATTATGCAGTAGAAGCGATTACCAGTCCTGATGGTAGAATACTGGGGAAAATGGGTCACTCTGAGAGAATCGGCAAAAACCTTTACATTAATATTCCCGATGAAAAAGATCAACGTTTATTTGAAGCTGGCGTGAACTACTTTAATTCCTGATTCTTTCAACCCGATATTTACAACCCTAAGAAAAATGGCAATAACATTTCACTCCACTGAAGGGGTCTGTGTGAAAACACAAATAGTTTAGTTGTAAACTATAAATGGCCACAGTAAAACGTAAACGCTCAATTACAAGGTGCCTGTTATCTTAAGTTACACCGTGGAAGAAGCTAAAAAGCGGGGTTAAAAGAGGATGATCCTCTTTTAACCCCGATCTGATCTAATCTTCATACATTGCGGCAATTAAATCTTTGTATTTATCCTGCACAACTTTTCTTTTAACCTTCATGGTAGGTGTAATTTCCCCAGTTTCCTGGGAGAACTCATTTTCGAGCAGTGTGAATTTCTTGATGTGCTCAACTTGTCCCAGATGTTTCTGCTGTTCATCAATTATTTCTTTGTAAAATTGAATTACTTTAGGGTTCTTAATCAGTTCGGTCCGGCTGGCAAATGTAATACCTTCTTTCGCTGCCCAATCCTCAAGATTAACATAGCTAGGAACAATAAGAGCAGATATGTATTTTTTCCCGTCTCCTACAATTGCGATGTATTCAATGAAATGATCTTCAGCCATGATGAGTTCTATCATTTGAGGAGATATGTTCTTGCCTCCCGATGTTATGATAAGATCCTTAAGCCGATCAGTAATCCGCAGATATCCATCTTCATCAAAATGGCCTATATCACCGGTTTTGAACCATCCATCTTCAGTGAATGCTTCTTTGGTTATTTCTGGTTTTTTATAATATTCCTTAAATATGTTTGGGCCTTTGGCTTGAATTTCACCTGTATCAGGATCAATTCTGGCTTCAGCCAAAGGGGGGCATGGTCCAACTGTACCGAATTTGAAGTAATCCGGTCCATTCATCGCAATAACCGGCGATGTTTCAGTGAGTCCATAACCTCCAGTTATAAGGACTCCACAGTAGAAGAAGAATTTTTCAATTTCCGCATTGAGTGCTGCACCGCCATAATTTACGTGATTCAAATTATTACCAAATAGTTCCCGAACTTTGTGAAGTACAAGCTTATCGGCAATTTTCCTTTTTAGGGAAAGGACTGGTCCCGGTTGAATTCCTTCTAAAACTAAATCGCCGTGCTGACGGGCCACATCTACAGACCAGTGGAATAACTTTTGTTTTATGGGTGAAGCGCTTTTAATTCCGGTATAGACTGTGGAATACATTTTTTCGAATAGCCGGGGAGCACTGTTAAAAGTTGACGGATTTACTTCTTGCAAATATTGCAGAATCTCATTGTGGTCCTCACAGTACCATAGCTGCATCCCCATTGACATACACCCGTAATCCCATGACCTTTCCAGCACATGACTCAGTGGGAGCATACAGATTGTTGAATCCTGGTCAGTATAACCCTTTTGAGTATATCGCCCAACACCAAAGGAATTATGCATCAGGGTTTTGTGAGTATGGACAGCACCTTTGGGCTCACCTGTCGTTCCGGAAGTATATATAATTGTGCATACATCATCGTAGTGAGATCGTTTCATAATTTTTTGAATTTTATTATTACTTTTGCTTTTGGCGGCTCTGCCCTCATCAAGAAAATCGTCCCACATAACTACCCGCTTATCATCATGGATTTTTGTTCCACGGTGAAATATGACGATTCTTTCCAGCGTCGGGCATTTGTCTAACAGGGCGTATGATCTGTCATAATGAACTTGCCTTCCTACAAAGAGCACTTTTACTTCTGCGTCGTTAACTAAGTATTCTACTTCCTTTTCTGTGTTTGTAGCATACATTGGCACGGAAATACATCGGATAAGTTGTGAACCCAGATCAGATAGATGCCATTCCGCTCTGTTGGCTGAAAATATACCGACTTTATCCTCTTCTTTGATACCGTTCTTCAGAAGAGCAGCGGCAACCGCAAACATGATCTCAGACACCTGATTCCAGGTAAATGTTTCCCACTGACCATACGGTTTGTGATGAAGTTCTTCCCTGTCGCCGTATTTTTTAGCCTGATTGACAACCATAACGGCAGTCTGCTGCCATTCATCGAGATACTTTTGAAACTCTTTTTCAAAATCCGTCCTTTCTGCATTAAATTTTTCAGTGTAATTAACCTTCGGCGTTAGCGCCTTCAATGTGTCATAACCCATATAATAACCTCCCGAAAAGTTTAATCACTTTATGTCCTTATGTGTTATTATCCTACTAAATATTGATTCCCCTGCGAAAACCCCTAAAGTTTCTTAGATTAGCAGGATAAATAGCCATGAATGTCGAAGTAATATAGAGATAAACACAGCTATTTAACTGTAAATCAAAATATAGGCGGTTTTTAAAAT
>JAYEHK010000075.1:0-4101 GCA_034659475.1 Bacillota bacterium
GTTACCACCCAATTATCTAGATACGCAGAGTTCCAATATTGTTGGGGTCAGACACCGCTTGTCCCATTCTACACCCTATTCAGTTTTCCAACTAACCAACTGACCAACTGACCAACTAACCAACTAACCAACTAACCAACTGACCAACTGACCAACTAACCAACTGACCAACTAACCAACTAACCAACTAACCAACTGTCCGTCGCATAATCTGTCAACTGTGACGTTTAGGTTAATAGATTTCATTTAAGGAGATGAAGATATGATTATTATGCAGCCGCAGGTATTGGTGCCTGAGAGTGAACTGGATGCGGGGATCATTACACGATTGGAGCGGTATGCTCGGATCTGTTACAAATCAGAGGATAAAATGGGGGAATCTTATAGCCCTGGTTTTCTTCGCACGATCCTTTCCAGGGGGCACGAATCAATCATTGAACACGAAAAAATCACCGTCATGTTTATTGTTGATCGTGGCATTACCCATGAGATCGTTCGGCATCGCATTGCTTCCTATAGTCAGGAATCAACGCGGTATTGTAATTACAGCCAGGATAAATTTGGAAGAGAGATCGCTGTCATCGAACCCTATTTCTTCAGAAACCGCAAGGATCAGTTTGAGCTTTGGAAGGAAGCCTGTCAGGTAGCGGAAACAAACTATCTTATGCTGCTTGAAAAGGGAGCGTCACCCCAGGAAGCTCGTTCCATCCTGCCCACCTGTCTAAAAACAGAAATAGCCGTTACCTTCAACATTCGTGAATGGAGACACTTTTTTGCGTTGCGTTGTGCAGCAGGAGCCCATCCCCAGATGAAACAGGTAGCCATTCCGCTCCTGCTCCTTTTCCAGGAAAAACTTCCGATCCTGTTTGAGAACATCGAATACGATCAAAGCTTCCCCGTTGAGGAATACGCCCAGGTGATCCTTACAGATGAGTTCTTAAACCAGCAATAATGAAAATAAAACCATCGTTTTGGATATATTAACCTTGAAAGAACTTTCGCAGTTGACAGATAATGCGCAGTAAAGAGAGAAGTTGAATAGACGCGGACTAACGCGGACTTAATGGACTTTCGCGGACTTTTTTAATATTTTTTTAACTCATAGAGAATGCTTGATCTTCCGATGAATTAGAATTAACCTATGCAAAAATTACTCTGCAAATATGATAAACGTTATCCAACTTGAGGAATCGGTAACAAATGGGGTCAGAACACATTTGTAGATCTTGCGAAAAACATTATTCTTTTTAATAAGGAGATTTGTTGGCTTTTGCATAGGAATCAATATCAAATAAATAAAATGGGTCCGCGAAGGTCCGAAAAGTCCGCGTGAGTCCGCGTCCATTCAATCCCTCTTGTTGCGCATAATATGTCTACTGCGTTACTTGTGTTAAATGACAATCGTCAGCCTTAACTTCTGGCGATATTACAATATTTTATGAGGAGGAACATATGGCAGAAAAATTAGCCGGAGTAAACAGCATTATGGAGGCCATCAGAGGCCGGCGTAAGATTCATAAGATCTTTGTTCAGGAAGGCCGGAGCGGTAAAAAGATTGATGAACTGATTCAGCTCGCGGAGAAAAAAGGCATCTACTACCAGTATGTAGACCGTCAGCGCATTGATAGCATGTATACCCAAGCGAATCATCAGGGGGTCGTAGCCCAGGTAGAAGATTATGAATATGCCAGCATTGAAGAAGTTTTTGAAGCGGCAGCTATGAAAGGGGAAGAACCCTTTTTATTAATTTTAGATGGCATAGAAGATCCTCAGAATCTGGGGTCCATTATACGAACAGCAGAGTGTGCAGGGGTGCACGGTGTTATTCTTCCCCGGCATGGAGCAGCAGAGATTACGGCAGCAGTTGTCCGAGCATCAGCGGGTGCTGTTGAGCACATGCTCATCTGTAGAGAGGCCAATCTTGTCCAAACCATGAAAAAATTGAAAGAAAAGGGTATGTGGATTACTGGCGCCGACATGGATGGAGAAGCGGAATACTATAGTGTTCCTATTCCTATGCCTGTAGCACTGGTGATTGGTGGCGAGGGAAAAGGGGTCAAACGTCTGGTCAGGGAAAATTGTGATTTAACCGTCCGGATTCCTATGCATGGACAGGTCAATTCGTTAAATGCTTCCGTTGCAGCCGGCTTGGTAATATTTGAGGTGATGCGGCAGGGAGCACTGTCGGGTTAAAATAACAAAGCATGCTTCGCAATATAAGAAACCAGTGAGAGGTTAGGAGTCAGAAGTCAGGTGCTATGCGCCAGGCATTGCCCTCACCCCTTACCCCTGACAAAAAAGTCCGCGTAAGTCCAATAAGTCCGCGTCTATTAAAGTTCCTATTTTCTAATTAACCATAAAAGAAATTCGACAAAGCTGTCTTGACGATATAGGACCTGGTGGCTATAATTAACTTGACCGTAGTATAATTATGCGGAGATGGTAATAAAAAAATGGAGGCGATTGAATGATTAATTCATTCGCTGCACAAGAGTATTATGTTACATATGCAGAAATGACAGATGAAGAAATTGTGGAGCTGGCCCAGCGGGGAGAACAATTTGCAATAGAATTTTTGGTTGATAAATACAAAAACTTCGTTAGAGCCAAAGCAAGGTCTTATTTTTTGATTGGAGCTGATCGGGAAGACATCATACAGGAAGGTATGATTGGTCTGTTTAAAGCCATTCGTGATTACAAAGTAGACAAGCTTACTTCCTTTAGAGCATTTGCCGAACTTTGTATCACCAGGCAGATCATTACAGCGATAAAAACGGCTACCCGGCAAAAACATATTCCGCTTAACTCGTACATCTCGTTAAATAAACCCATATATGATGAAGAGTCAGACCGGACACTGATGGATATTCTTTCTACGAATAAGATTACCAATCCGGAAGAAATTGTTATCAGCAGGGAAGAGTTTGTTTTTATTGAACAAAAAATGGGTGAGATATTAAGCTCTCTGGAGTGGAAAGTGCTCATGGCTTATTTGGAGGGAAAATCCTACCAGGAAATAGCGGCCGAATTAAAACGTCATGTCAAATCAATTGATAACGCGCTGCAAAGGGTCAAACGAAAATTGGAAAAGCACCTGGAAGATCGTGAAGAAATTTGATTTCCAGCTAACTTGTGACGGTGTACCAGTCTCTATACTTCATTGTTAAGATTTGCTATAAGGAAATACAACATAGACTATTGACATTGGCTGACTCAGCGTATAAAATGTTACTTGCTGAGCCGAGCTAGCTCAAACGGTAGAGCAGCTGATTTGTAATCAGCAGGTTGCGGGTTCAAGTCCTGTGCTCGGCTCCAAAATTATCATGGAGGGATACCCAAGCGGCCAAAGGGGGCAGACTGTAAATCTGTTGTCGACGACTTCGAAGGTTCGAATCCTTCTCCCTCCACCATTTTCATCGCGGGATGGAGCAGTTGGTAGCTCGTCGGGCTCATAACCCGAAGGTTGCTGGTTCGAGTCCGGCTCCCGCAACCAATTTAAGTTCACGAAGTGAACATCAGAAGTGCCCGAAGGGTGCAACCATGCCCATATAGCTCAGTCCGGTAGAGCGCATCCTTGGTAAGGATGAGGTCACCAGTTCAAGTCTGGTTATGGGCTCCATATGGCGGCGTAGCTCAGCTGGCTAGAGCATACGGTTCATACCCGTAGTGTCAGGGGTTCAAATCCCTTCGCCGCTACCATAATCGCAAAATAGTGGAGTGGGATTAAATCTCACTCCTTTTATTTTATTTCATTTTTGGGTACAATATAAGAAGTTCGGTTTGAGTTGCCTTTTAAGACAGTGCTGTCACAAAAGGCTCAGCATAAGCAGTTTCTGCAAAAAAATCATAAGAGGAAAGGTGAGAAAACAGATGGCAAAGGCTAAGTACGAAAGGACAAAACCTCATCTTAATGTCGGAACCATTGGTCACGTAGACCATGGCAAGACAACATTGACAGCAGCGATCACGATGACGCTCGCAACCGTAGGAGGAGCCGTAGCAACAGCGTATGATTCCATTGACAAGGCACCTGAAGAAAGAGAAAGAGGAATCACCATCAACACGGCCCACGTAGAATATCAGACCGAAACCAGACATTAT
>JAYEHK010000076.1:0-2947 GCA_034659475.1 Bacillota bacterium
CTCAAAAAGCTCGATAAAGCAAGTTGAGTTGCCAATATGGATTTAGTCTAAAAACCAGTTCTATTAGTTCTTTGAGGCTATCAGAGTATTCAGGGAATCCAGGTTTTGCGGGGTGCGAAACTTAAGTCATATATATTGAACATTATTTCACATTTACCTTTAGAGATATTGTTGTATTCTGTCAAAGTCGAAAAATTTTACATATTTTTCGCCAATCCCTGTAACCATGCATTAATGGCAACGACACAAAGTTTTTTCTTTTGCTAAATTAGCTAACAAGAGGATGTATTAACCATAAAAAACCCAAATTGATTTACTTGTACACAGCTTTTATAATAGCTATAGTAATCACTAACGAAAAAAGGTAGTAGGAGGCTATAGAAATGTACGAACAAATGGAAAAGTACTCAGTGAACAATATCCCTGGAAAGGGATATGAAGTGACAGGGAATTTTAGAGATGATATTCATGATATTCATACCCGAATCCTGTTTGACTATCACACTTATCAAATCCTGGAAGCTGAAGCAACCACAGATTCACTCCCCTTCCCCATTTGTCAGCAGGGATTGGATAAAATCAAAAACGTGGTTGGTCTTCAGGCAGGACCCGGTTTTTCGCGAAAAATAAAGGAAACCCTGATGGGTGCACAGGGATGTATTCACCTCGGAGAAATGGTCATGAATTCAATGAAAGCAGGCCTTCAAGCAGCCTCAAGAGAAATCCCTGAATGGGTGGAAGAAGAAGATTATAAACAACGCTGGTCCCTCTGGTCGACCTTCTTCAAAGATTCGTGTATTTATTTCACCCAGCCTGACGCACTTGAGAATCTGCTGCACAAGGTTCACACTGAAATGAAAAACCAGTAATAATGCTCCATTAAAAAGGAGAGAACCTCAACACAAGTAGGTTCTCTCCTTAGATTATCACGCACACTTATCGTCTTTTCCTATACATAAGCGGCTGGATGCTTCGCTGTGATGTTACGATAAAAATCCTGAATTCTCTTCATATCGTGTTCAAAATCACCGCTCGGATGAATAACAGGTCCAATGCCAGCAACTTTTTTCTTGTAGTCAAGGTAGCCTAGCACAATTGGTACGTTAGCCCCCAGCGCCGCATGATAAAACCCACTTTTCCATTTTTCTACGGCTTTACGGGTACCTTCAGGAGAAAGCAACAATACCAGTTCATCTCGTTCGTAAAAAAGCCGAATCAGACGATCGACCAAACCGGTTGCCTGATTGCGCTCAACCGGAACGGCTCCTGTTGCATGAAAAAATCTGCAGAGAGGAAAAACCATCCAACTTTTTTTGATCAGGTATCTAACCTTAATGTTCATCATATAGCAGGCAGCTCTGGTAAAAAGAAAGTCATGATTACTGGTATGTGGGGCAGCAATCATCACACACCGTTTAACTTCTGCAAGCATCATGCCTTCCACTTTCCAACCCATTAATCTAAAGTATAAATGCGAAATAAGAACCATCATTTCATTTTGCCCTCCCATAAATCATATTAACCACCCATGTCCCGAGGACACAACCACCAATGAAAATCGGTGAGGGGTTAGGGGTCAGGCGGCAGAAGCTAGACGCTACGCGTCAAGCCTTCTCCTCACCCCTCACTCCTTACCCCTAACCAAAAACTCAGTGTCCCTTATCAGCGTTAATCATATCGATCAGCATAATCAGCGTCTATCCTATTTTCGTACTAACTGTAATAAAAAAACAGGGCTATTGACACTGTTTGAATTACTAAACGTCCACGTCTTGATATCTTACAGTGTTAATAACTCTGTTTACTTGGCAAGCATATCATTTTATAATGCACTGTTAATCATTATACTGAAAGACCGTATTATTGCAAAGGAATAATTAGCCATTCAACTTTTTTGAATTTTTCAAAATTATTGAATGTCTTTGAATTTATATTAATAATTTACATATTATGTTAAAATAAGTTAATATTATGAGACATTTATGCTTGTTAGGAAAGGAGCTCGTCTATGACTTCTTCCCCTTATTTTAAAAACACACATATGACAGTTTATAAAAATTCCGCCTTTCAACCTGCTTACGATCCTGTTGTATGTGAAGAAGCATTATGCATCATTGTTGGTGAATATGAGTTGTGCTCTTTAATTTTCTCTCCCAGTGCCGAAAAAGAGTTAGCAATAGGATTTCTGATCAGCGAAGGACTATTAGATGAGAACAACAAAGTTATCTCTCTAAAACACATAGCAGAAGAAGATAAAAATAAAATTATCATCTCCACTTTTAACCCTATACCGCAAGACAAACTTTCCAAGAAAACAATCATGCAAAAAGCCAGTGACAAATGTGCTAATTTAAAAGATAACTATACTCACTTCTCGGCAAGGGACATTCTGGATCGCATTCACGAACTCGATAAAAGCTCTTATACATTTCGAATGACAGGTGGCGTTCATTCTGCAGCTCTGGGCAATTGCGAAAAAACCATTGTGCGATATGAAGACATTGGTCGTCATAATGCAGTAGACAAAGTGTTTGGATATGCCTATTTAAATCAAGTAACATTACATGACAAAGCCTTAATTTTAAGTGGAAGAGTGGCCTCCGAAATTGTTTTAAAAGCCGCCTTTAATGCCATTCCCTTTATTATCTCCCGCTCTGCTCCAACGCTTAAAGCTATTGAGTTAGCCACAGAATTTGGCATTACAATCATCGGATTTGCCAGAGAAAGCCGTTTTAATGTTTATACCCACCCCCACCGCGTCATGTTATAGACTACTGTCAATTTTCCTATTAAATCTTCAACTCGCCCTGTTCCATATTATGAATTTTAATTATTCATATGATTATATATTATAACTCGCAAGTTTTCCTGTAACTTTGCAGGAAATTACTATTTTTTGTTGAATTTATTGTAAAAAATAGAATTATTTAACTCCGAGCTTTTTTTC
>JAYEHK010000076.1:2957-18053 GCA_034659475.1 Bacillota bacterium
AGCCTAAGCCAAGGAAAACAAGCCGATGGGCAGAATGGGAAACCATTCTACCTCCCGCGTTTTGGAAAGGAGTCAATAGCTACGAAAGATAACTTCTGTTATTATTCGTCGTGTATCCGACCTCCTGTCCACAGGAGGTCTATTTTATTTTAAAGATTTGATGGGTAAATGTAGAAGGGAGTGATGTTGGTGCATATGGTTACACTTAAGATCAACGGGAAGGAGGTTAAGACACCACGCGGGACAACGATCTTGCAGGCTGCCGAAAATGTGGGCATAGAAATACCACGCCTCTGTTACGATCCGGAATTAAGTGCAATGGGAGCATGCAGGTTGTGTGTTGTAGAAGTAAAGGGCAATCGTCTCTTACCCGCCTCCTGTGTTACTCCGGTTACCGATGGAATGGAAGTGCAAACAGAATCCGAGTCCGTTATAGAAGCTCGCAAGACTGTGTTAGAGCTTCTCGTTGCCAATCACCCGCTGGATTGTATGACCTGCGATAAGCAGGGGGAATGCAAACTGGCAGACTATTGTTATCAGTACGGGGTAAAAGAAAGCCCGTATAAAGGAGAAAAACATGCCTACCCTATTGATGACAGCAACCCGTTCATCATCCGCGACCCAAACAAGTGCATTTTATGTGGAGCCTGTGTAAGAGCATGTGAGGAAATGACAGGACAAAATAATCTGTCCTATCTATACCGCGGTTTTAACCGAAAAGCAACGACAGCTGGCGATGTACCGTATGATGAATCTGATTGTGTGTTTTGTGGACAATGCGTAGCCGTTTGCCCAACGGGTGCTTTAACCGAAAAACAAATGACTGGACAAGCCCGCCGCTGGGATATTGAAAGGGTCAGAACTACGTGTCCCTTCTGTGGTACTGGTTGTAACTTTGACCTGGCTGTAAAAGATGGAAAAGTGATAGGCGTGCTGTCCAATCCCGATAGTCCGGTGAATGGGCGTCAGCTCTGTGTAAAAGGACGATTCGGTTGGGACTTTATCTACAGTGAAAAACGCCTGACAACACCACTGATTAAGAAAAATGGTCAATTTGAGGAAGCAAGCTGGGATGAGGCCTTTGACCTGATTGCCACTCGCTTCAATGAACTCAAAGATCAGTATGGCGCAGATAGTTTTGCAGCACTCAGTTCTGCACGCTGTACAAATGAAGAAAATTACCTGGTTCAGAAGTTTTCCCGGGCTTACATGGGAACGAACAACGTAGACCATTGTGCCCGCACCTGACACGCGCCAACAGTAGCCGGTCTGGCTGCAACATTTGGCAGTGGCGCAATGACAAACCCAATAGGTGACATCACAAATGAAGCACAAATGATGCTTTTGATTGGAACAAACACGACGGAAGCTCACCCCGTGATAGGCTATAAGATGCGGCAAGCCGCAAGAAACGGTTGTAAAATGGTCGTTTGCGATCCTCGTCGTATTGATCTTGTGGATGACGCAGATTACTGGATAAGACATAAACCCGGAACCGATATCCCGCTGTTAAATGGATTAATGCATATCATCATTAAAGAGGGCCTGGAAGATAAACAGTTTGTTGAGGAACGAACTGAAAACTATGAAGCTCTCAAAGAAACAGTTGAAAGTTACATCCCGCAATATGTATCTGAGTTAACCGGTATTGCTGTTGCTGATCTCTATGCCGTAGCACGTATGTATGCCACGACAGACAAAGCTATGATCTTTTACACGCTGGGAATCACCGAGCACATCTGTGGAACACGTAATGTTATGAATGTTGCTAACTTGGCAATGCTTACAGGTCATGTCGGGAGACCGGGCACCGGCGTTTGCCCAATTCGCGGGCAGAACAATGTTCAGGGCGCCTGTGATATGGGTGCTCTTCCAAACGTTTATCCTGGTTATCAAGCAGTAACCAATGCTGATTTACGCGCAAAATTCGAAAATGCCTGGGGCGTTTCTCTTCCTGATAAAGTTGGATTAAAGATTCCAGAAATGTTTGAAGGCGCCCACGAAGGAACTCTTAAGTCCATGTACATTCTAGGTGAAAATCCTGTCTTAACAGACCCTAACACCAATCATATACGGGCTGCCCTGGAAAAGCTGGATTTTCTCGTGGTACAGGAACTGTTCTTAACTGAAACCGCAGAATATGCTGATGTGGTTCTACCTGCAGCCAGTTTTGCAGAATGTGACGGAACCTTTACGAACAGTGAACGCCGTGTTCAGAGAGTCCGTAAAGCGATTACCCCCCTTCCCGGACTGGCAAACTGGGAAACCATCTGTCAGATGGCAACTCGCGCAGGTTTGCCCATGGAATATGAACACCCATCAGATATCTGGGATGAGTTAGCCTCTCTGACACCTTCCATGACAGGGATTAACTATGAACGTATTGATCAGATCGGTCTTCACTGGCCATGTCCCAGCAGCGATCACCCGGGAACGCCCTTCCTCCATAAGGGAAAATTCTCACGTGGCCTGGGGAATTTCCAACCCTCTGACCATATTCCCCCGGGTGAAATACCGGATGAAGAATACCCATTCCTCCTTTCTACGGGACGTATTCTGTATCATTACAATGCAACCACCACTTATTCCAAAGGGATTTTCAGTATGTGGGATCGTGAGAAAGCTGAAGTTCATCCAGTAGATGCTGAAAAGCTAGGTTTGGAAACAGGAAGCAGAGTAAAAGTAACGTCTCGCCGCGGCGAAGTCAATAGTGAAGTAAAAGTGACCGATCGGGTCATGCCCGGCATGATCTGGATGTCTTTCCATTACGGAGATACACAGACCAATGCACTGACAAGTCATCACCTGGATCCTATGACAGGCACAGGAGAATATAAAGTGTGCGCCGTAAAGATTGAGAAAATAAAGGAGTAAGCCCATGCGAAAAGTACTGGTTGAGGATGCCGTTGGTTTCCCCCTGGGACATGACATCACAGAGATTGTTCCCCAGAAGAAGAAATACCGAGCTTTTTCAAGGGGACACGTGATTACCCCAGAGGATATCCCACATCTCATGCGATTAGGAAAAAGACATATTTATATCTGGGAATCCAACGATGGTCTTGTACACGAAGACGAGGCCAGTCAATGCATGGCTATGGCAGCAGCAGGTCAAGGTATCAGCTGGACTGAACCGAGTCAGGGACGCGTCAATTTGAAAGCCGATTTTGATGGTTTGTTAAAGGTTCGGGTTGAACAATTAAATCAACTCAACTGCATTGAAAACATAATTTTCTCCACCCTTCATAACCATCGTCAGGTAAACAAAGATCAACTAGTAGCAGGCACCCGAATTGTTCCGGTTGCTATCGAAAGATATCATCTGGAATACGCCCAGCGGATTTGTTCTGAACCACTTCCTTTAATGGAGGTAAAACCATATTCCCCTTTGTGGGTTGCTGTGATTTCTACTGGCTCGGAACTTAATAATGGTTTGATTCGCGACGGGTCTGTACAGGTGATACGAAAAAAAATAGCTCCCTTTGGCGGTCGTTGGCTGGGACATGTAACGGTTCCTGATGATGCAGATTTAATCGCTATGGAGTTACAAAACTTCATCGCCGAGGGTGCTCAACTGATTCTGGTAACCGGCGGCATGTCAGTCGATCCTGATGACGTTACTCCGCTAGGGATCCGCAGGTCTGGCGTAGAAGTGGTTTTTTACGGTGCTCCGGTCTTGCCAGGTTCTCAGTTTCTGTTGGCCTATCAAGGCAACGTAGCTATTTGCGGCGTGCCTGGAGGTGCTTTGTTCAGCCGTCGCACTACGCTTGATCTGCTCCTTCCGCGTATCTTTTGCCAGGATATGATCAGCCGATCAGATGTCGTGGCTCTGGGACACGGAGGCTTTTGTGAAGAATGTCCCACCTGTCATTTTCCACTATGTCCTTTTGGGAAAGCAGGTTGTTAGGACCCTGAATGACAGGATTTTGTAATTTTTCAGCAGGAGGTGAAATCTTTAGTGGAAGACTATAATGCCATTATCAATGCATACAAGGACGTACCGGGAGGTTTGATTGAAGCCTATCATGCCTTGCAGCGGTCATTTAATTATATTCCCGAAGATTCGATTGACAAGGCAGCGGAGGTTTTTAACTTATCCAAAGCCAGAGCATACGGGGTAGCCAGTTTTTATTCCTATTTCAATATTGGCAAAAAAGGCAAATATATTGTACGCATCTGCGAAAGTGCACCCTGCCATATCGCCGGAGCGAATAAGGTAGTAGAAGCACTGGAAAAAGAATTGGGAATCAAGATGGGGGAAACGACAAACGACGGGAAATTTACACTTGAATTTACAGAATGCGTTGGACAGTGTCAGGCTACCCCAGTGATTACTATCAACAGCAAACCCTATATAGACGTTAGCGCTGAAAAAATTCCTGCCATACTGAAAGAGTTGGCGTGAGAAAGGAGGGTTATTAGTGCAGGAGGAAATGCGCATTGTATTACGTAACTGTGGAAAAATAGATCCTTTACGTATTGAAGACTATATCAATGCAGGGGGATATAAAGCTCTTGAAAAAGCACACAGAATGGATCAGAAAGATCTGATCGATGAGGTCCGAAGATCAGGCCTCCGGGGAAGAGGAGGCGCAGGTTTTAACTGTGGTATGAAATGGAACTTTTCATTAACTGCCGTTTCTAATCAAAAATATGTCGTTTGTAACGCGGATGAAGGAGAGCCAGGAACCTATAAAGATAGAATCATTATGGAAAATGACCCCCAGAGCCTCCTTGAAGGGATGGCGATCTGTGCTTATGCGATTGGAGCCAAACAGGGTTACATCTACTGCCGGGGGGAATATCCCTATGTCGTAGAAATCCTTAATAAAGCAATCTCCCAGGCCGAAGAAAAGGGCCTACTGGGTGATTTCTCTGTTGAAGTACGGATGGGCGCAGGGGCCTATGTCTGCGGGGAAGAAACTGCATTGATTGAGTCCATTGAAGGAAATCGAGGGGAACCAAGATTCAAACCACCATTTCCGCCGGTAGAAGGACTGTGGGGAAAACCCACCATTGTGAACAACGTGGAAACCTTTGCAAACATCCCGATGATTGTAGAAAAAGGGAGCGAATGGTATAAGTCCATCGGCGCAAGTAATTATCCTGGCACAAAAGTTTTCACACTGACAGGCGACGTTGTCAACCGTACCTATTTTGAAGTACCAACCGATACAACCATTCGCCAGGTGATCTATGGTTTTGGTGGTGGACTTCCAGAAGGCAAAGCGTTTAAAGCAGTTCAGATCGGCGGGACTTCAGGAGGCTTTATTCCCGACGAACTACTGGATACGCCGATCGATTTTGATTCCATGGCCGCTATCGGAGCAACACTTGGCTCTGGTGCTGTTTTTGTAATGGATGAAACCAGAGATATTGTGGATATCGTGGAGCGAATCACAAAATTCTTTGAACATGAATCATGTGGAAAATGCTCTCCCTGCCGCGAGGGCACCAAGCGTATGCATGAAATGCTTCAACAAATCAACCACGGGCAGGGCTGTGCTGAAGATCTTGCTTTAATGGAAAGACTTGGGTCTGTCATGAGCAAAATCTGCCTGTGCGGTCTCGGTCAAGCTGCCCCTGCACCTGTTCTTACAACACTCAAGCACTTCAGAGGAGAGTATACAGCGAAACTAAATTAGTCCACTAAAAGCAAAACACCGGAGGAAACACATATACCTCCGGTGTTTTTATGTCAATATATGGTTAGTTGGACAGTTGGTTAGTTGGAACGTTGAAGTGGGTTAGTACGAAAATAGGTTGAATTTAACGCGGACTACCGCAGACTATATTGGACTTGCGCGGACCTTTTTGGTGAGTCTCGGGGACTGGTCTGCTGACTCGTTTTAGGAAAAACCATCGTATTCCCCCACTAGCAATTGCAAAAATGAGTCTGCGGACCTGTCCCCGTGACTCGCCCTCACCCAGCACTAATTTTCATAGGTGGTTGTGCTCTGTGCGCATGAGTGGTTAATTAGCTTCTGATTCACCCGCAGCCATCACCCTCACAAGCAAAGGCCGAAACGATCAAATCAATCATACCCTTACTTGATTTATTAAATATTCACTTTATTTAGTGTTCGTAAAAGTGTATCGTATATTGTAGGAATTTTTTTATATTAAATCGAAAAAAGGAGGAATCAAAAGTGCTTGTTTCATCTAAAGACCATGTGTATCAAATGGACAAGAATGCAACTCCATCTCTTGCTGTTGCTCTCCCTGCACGATTAACCTTTGAAACACTGGATTGTTTTGCAGGACAGTTAAAATCAGAAACAGATCTATTGGAAAGCCTTGATTTTGATCATGTTAATCCTGCAACCGGACCCGTTTTTTTCGAGGATGTCAATCCAGGCGACATCCTGAAAGTACATATCGCTGATATTCGCTGCAAATCACCCGGTATTATGGTCGCTGCTCCTGATGCGGGGTTGCTGGGTCACTTAGTACAAGAATCGCAAACCATTCTAGTTCCTTTTGACAAGGACACGGTAAATGTTCTGGGAATCCCATTGAAACCAAACCCAATGATCGGGGTTATCGGGTTAGCCCCATCAGGAGATCCTATCTCCTGCGGCACCCCTGGATCCCACGGAGGAAATATGGATAATACCCTGATTGCACCTGGGACAACACTATTTCTGCCCGTGCAGGTAGAGGGTGCGTTGCTGGCAATGGGAGATCTCCATGTCTGTATGGGAGACGGTGAAATCATGGTTTCCGGTGTAGAAGTAAACGGTGAAGTGGATGTTGCGGTTAACAAGGTTACACTTCCTTTAACCAATCCTGTAATTGTTACCGACACAGTGGTCGCAACCATTGCCTCTGCTGACACACTGGATGCTGCTCTGGATAGGGCTACTAGTGACATGGCAAATATACTTGTTGAAACGGGTGAATTGTCGATTAATGAAGCCGGCATGCTGATGAGCGCATGCGGCAACGCTCAAATCTGCCAGGCGGTTGATCCGCAGAAGACTATCCGTTTTAGTATGCCGCGCAGTGTAATGAAACGCCTGGGTGTACCACTGGCTTTCTAATTTAAAAAACATTAAAAATATAGTTATTGGAGGCGTTTAAGTGTCTGAAAAAGGAATTGAAGAATTTGGGTATAAGCAAGAACTTAACAGGGTTTTAACTACAAAAGATCTGCTGTTTTACGGAATGGTATTTATGGTTCCCATCGCTCCGATGGGTATTTACGGGTATGTTGTAGATGTTTCCAATGGAATGGCACCATTGGCATACCTGATCGGTATCATCGCAATGGTATTTACGGCTCACAGTTATGCCCGTATGTCAAATGCCTTTCCGATCGCCGGATCTGTTTACAGCTATGCTTCCCATGGTATTAACCCATTTGTCGGGTTTTTCGCAGGCTGGTCTATATTGCTGGATTACATCCTTACTCCAGCTCTGGTGTATGTGGTTGCAGGATTTGCTTTACAGGAACTGTTTCCCATTATCCCATACTGGGGATACATCATCTTATTTATTGCTTTAAATACAGTAGTTAATACAAGAGGTATTGAGTTAACCGCCAAAAACAATATTATTTTGGGAGTATTTGAGCTTCTTGTTCTGAGTATTTTTATTGTAATGGGGATTATTGCCGTAAGCCATGGCGTAGGAGAAGGCAGTTTTTCATTCAAGCCCATGTTCAAACCCGAGGGATTTAGCATGAACATGGTTATGGCCGCGACCTCTCTGGCAGTGCTTAGTTTCCTTGGTTTTGATGCCATCAGTACCTTGGCGGAAGAAACCAAAGACCCCCGCAAAATGGTTGGGCGTGCTACAATCATGGCACTGGTCGTAATCGGAACACTCTTTATCGTCCAGACCTGGTTGGCAGGTTTGATCTGGCCTGATCACACTACCTTTACGAATGCAGACACTGCGTTCTATCAAGTCGCTGAAGCTGCCGGCGGTGTATGGCTGAAATATCTGGTTGCTTTCGCAACAGCTGTAGCCTGGGGTCTTGGAGATGGCTTGGTTGCACAGGCTGCTGTATCCCGTTTGCTGTACAGCATGGCGCGCGATAAAATGATGCCGAGTATCCTGGCAAAGGTTCATCCTAAATTCAAAACACCTTATGTAAGCACTATCGTTGTTGCAGTTCTGGCTATAACAGTTGGGCTGACAGTCAGCCTGGACCAGCTTACTTCTATGGTTAATTTCGGTGCACTAACCGGATTCCTGTTCCTCCACGCTTCTGTCGTAAACCATTACATTATTCGAGAAAAGAAAACTGATTTTGCATCCATTATGAGTTATCTGGTCATGCCTTTAATTGGATTTGGAATCATCTTTTACGTATGGTTCAGTCTCCAGGCTGAAGCAAAAACCATCGGGTTTATCTGGCTGGCAATTGGGTTTGTTTACATCGCCATCAAGACCAAATTCTTTAAGGAAAAACCTCCTGTATTCCAGGATTAATTTATATTCATAACACATAAACCACAACCCCCCTGGTGTATTCTGAAACTGAATCACCAGGGGTTTTAATTAGTTGTGTTATTTATTTGACTTTCGCCATATCTTTTGCTTTTCAGCTGCCTTCACTAAATCATCTCTTACCTCGGGATCTGCCAGATTAATAATTCCTTCGGCACGCTGCCAGACGGTTTTACCCTTGAGATCAAACTTCCCGTATTCTGTCACTACCATATGCGCCACTGATCGCGGATCGGTTACAATACCGCCGGGGGTAATGATGGGAACAATTTTAGATATTTTCCTTCCATCAGGTTCTTTCTTAGTGGACGGCAAACACACAAAGGACTTGCCGCCTTTTGATTCATAGCCTGCCAGGACAAAGTCCAACTGTCCACCCGTTCCACTGATCATACGTGTACCTTTCGATTCCGAACACACCTGACCGTAGAGATCTATTTCAACTGCATTATTAATCGTAATTAAATAGTCATTACGAGCAGCAATGTGAGGGTTATTGGTATAGTTTACAGGATACGTTGCACACCTTGGATTGTTATCAATGAAATCATACAAACGTCGCGTACCCAGCGCAAAAGCGTACACCATTTTTCCCGGATCAATTTGTTTTCGTTTACCATTCATTTTACCTGCTTCAAACATATCCACATAGGATTCGGCCATCATCTCGGTATGGCATCCCAGGTCCTTGAGATCCGATTCAGCGATCATCATTCCCACTGCATTCGGCATGCCCCCAATGCCCAGTTGAATGCAACATCCATCATGAATTTCTTCTACGATTAAGCACGCTACCCTATTATCCACTTCACTGGGTGTACCCGAAACCACTTCACCCAGTTTCTCGTTTTTCGACGCTACGATATAGTCTACTTCATCAATATGAATACCTTCTTCATAGCCGCCCAAACAGCGAGGCATCTTATCGTTTACCTCTACAATAATGATACGAGCATTATCACAAACAGCCCGAGTATGAGAATTCTGGGGTCCAAAATTAAAGAACCCATGTTGATCCATTGGTCCAACCTGCATCATGGCTACGTCAATGGGATCAATATGTTCACGCACATAACGCGGAATTTCCGAATAACGCATGGAAGAATAATAGACCGGCCTGCCGGAGGATGCAATTTTTCGATCTAACCCGGACATATGCCAACTGTGCCAGATAAAATGTTCACCTTTTGGGTCCGCTTCGATCACCTTTGGTTGATACATTGTTAACAGACTCCATATTTTAACCTCTTCAAGTTCCTCACTCCGCTTTGCAAGAGCCTCATCCAACACCCTGATCTGACCACAAATGGCCCCATAATCAACCCAGTCACCACACTTAATGACCGCGACCGCTTCCTCCGCAGAGACCTTTTTTTGCAGGTATTGTTTTGTCCAGGTTGACACGATACCCCTCCTCTTAATAATTGGAATATTTTCAATATTTCTTCATTCATATTTGAATCCCTTCAAATTACATAAAAAAACCACAAGGCTATCATAGCCCTGTGGTTCTTGGTCGGATACAATTAAATTGGAAATTTTACACAGAAAATTGTCCCTTGTTTAGAGGTATCAACGGTTACGGTTGCATGATGCCGATCAGTAATGCTATAACATACGGCCAGTCCCATCCCCGTTCCATTTCGGCTACAGAAGCACTAAACCAACCCGCCAAAAAAATAGTTAGCAGTAGAATCCCCTGATCACCAACAACGTTGATTAAATTCACCTGCAATTGATGATTCATCAGGTCGTACAAGACGAGCGCCACTGCACTAGCGCCAGTCCAGCAGTAGATAGCATTCTTCCCTGCTATCGTCCCCGCTACCAGAACAGGAAGAAGAAGCAAAGTACCTGCATAGGAAATAGAATTACCCATAAGCCATAGAATTACTACTCCTACAACAAAGGGAAAACCGGGATAAAGGATTCCGATTACAACCTGCATTTTCCGTCCAGAAAGAAAAAAATTATTATGAAATAATAAAAGAAAAATAGCTTCTGCCAACAATAAAATCCCTATTCCCAAATGATTTTTCATATATTCCAACGATTGCACAGGCAAGTTCATGCTGTTAAAATATTGTATTACCGCTCCCAACAGGATAAGCATGCAAAAGAAATGAATAAATAAAACCCGATTCCTTAAGTTTTGTTCTCTTGGTTCCCAATTCATACAACCACCTCATCCCAATGGGGGATATTATACATCCGATGTTTGAACTTTTATTTTTTTATTCCCCAATCAGCCAACTCGGCCAACAAAATCATGACAAATGCCTGTGGTATTCCCATTAAACACCATTTCAAAGGACTGGCTTGAACTTCTTCAGGATTAATGTGGATTATCGATATAAGGACAAAAGTACAAAAATACTCTACCAACCCCATTACTACTACACTCAAAACACAGGCTATCACACTTTTGGGAAGAGATATCCCCCATTGTTTCCAAAAGACCAGGCTGAATATTACGATTCCAACCAGAGTATGGTACCCCACAGAACCAGGTATTTCTCTGATGGCAAACAGAATAATTGCAAAAACAGTTCCATATGCCAGCGCTTTTTTCCAGGAAAGGGGTTGACGAGTTAATACCATCACCAAGCCTACAAAACCGGTTACTTCTGGTATACCCTGAATAAGATTGTACAAAAACTATTGCATTTTAATGCCTCCGAAAAATTGAACTAAATATTATATCCATAAAATACTATACCATTAAATTCGCCCATATAAACAATATAATGTCAGTTTTTGTTGGTTTTTTGGCAGAATCCCTCGTTCGTTATTATAACAGGAATACGTACGAAACTCCCCAGATCGAATGGCTGACAAAGAAATATAATAAGAAGGAGCTCTACAACGGCACGTACATCAAACACCGTACCCATGTAGAGCTCCATAAATATAAAAATCAATTAAGGTTCAGGCTATCCTTCCACAAGGTCTCTTAACGGGACTTCCTGCCGAAACCCTGAAGACAAACATTGCACAACCGCTTTATCACCTTCCAGAGATTCAATCCATACTGACCGGCCCTCATATGAAACGCCAACAACACCCATTGATTTTAGAATTGCTTCTGCTCTGTATATATCCATGCATTCACCTCCATTTAAAATTGATATGGTTAATTAGAAAATAGGAACTTTAATAGACGCTGATTCTTTTTATAGACACGGATTACACAGAATACGTTGAAATACAATCTTTTTATTAGCATGCCTCATATAGATAAACTGATAACAGGTAGAATTTGCAACCATAAATCCTAGTTAGAACGGCCACAATAATAAAAAGAACCTAAAAAAGGAAGGGAATGAAATGAAAAAAATTTTCGTCCAATCTTGTCTTATGATTTGTCTTACTCTGATTGTAGGAGGATGTTCCAGTGAAACCCAGACCATTACTCAAAATCCACCAGTTCCTAAACCATCAGTTCAAGCTCCATTACCCTTAGATAACAAAACCTTCAGCTGGTACGTTGTTCGCAATAAAGAACATAAACAGCCTCGAGGGAATACCGAAGGCGCGTTTGATCTCCAAAAGTATGACGCCTATTTTACTGGACCAACCACCCAAAAGGTAATCTTTTTAACCTTTGATGAGGGCTATGAAAATGGTTATACTCCCCAGATCCTTGATACACTAAAACGCCATCAGGTACCGGCGTGCTTTTTTGTTACAGAACCTTACATCACCTCAAATCCCGAGCTGATAAAACGCATGGTCAAGGAGGGGCACATCGTTGGCAATCACAGTAAAACGCACCCCTCTATGCCCTCCGTAACAGGAGACCCAGCTGCCTTTAAAAATGAAATTGAGGAAACAGCCGACGCTTTTCGCGAGCAGACCGGCAAAAAAATGCCGCTCTATTTCCGCCCCCCCAAAGGGGAATTCAGTGAGAAAAGCCTGTATATGACCCAGCAATTAAAATACAAAACCATCTTCTGGAGCTTTGCCTACGAGGATTGGCTGACCGATAAACAACCATCCCCAGACAGCGCCCTAAAAAAGATCCTGGACAACACCCATAACGGTGAAATCATGCTGCTGCACGCAGTTTCATCAACCAACGCAGCCATCCTGGACCAGGTCATCACCGAAATCAAGAAACAAGGCTACACCTTCAAATCGTTGGATGAACTGAAATAGTCAATAAAAAAACCGTTGGAGCAAGGCTTTGCTCCAACGGTTTTATGATCTATGCTTAGTCCCATTTACCTTCTTTTTTCAATCCTTCAACGACTTCTTCAGCCATTTCAGTCATAGCAGGAACGTCTATCTTACCCACTCTGTTAACAAGGAATGACTGATCAGCAGGCCATAGTTCAACATGAATGGGACGTTTGTAAGATGCCATACCCTTGCAGTACTCCTTTATTTCCTCTGGAGTCACTTCCTGCCCTGGAGCAGGTTGAACAAAGGCAAATACGCCATCAACAAAAATCTCATGTTTGACTCCTACGATTTGAGCCTGGGAAACTTTTGGATGTTCGGCAATAAAGGCAGATACTTCTTCAGGGAATACGAGATATCCCTTGGGTTTAATAACAAATTTGCGCCGACCCGAGAACTTCAGCCCTTTGTAGGAACCAAAATCATGGAAATAACCCATATCTCCTGTGTATAGTATTCTTTCTTTGGAAATCATTCCAGCGCTGGCTTCAGGATTGTTATAGTAACCTAGGAATACAATTGGGCCATGAACACAGATCTCTCCGACTTCACCAGGTGCCACTTCTTCCCCTGCGGTCCCATCTTCATTCATCGGTTTACGAATTGTAACCGGAGCCAGTTCAGGGAATACCTGTCCAACCTGACCAGCCATTTCTTCAAGGGGAATGCATTTTGGTGTTGCCGTGAAATAGCCTGCACATTCTGTCATGCCCAGTGCCGTTCCAAACGAAGGTGCCATATCAGCCATCTTTTCCAGGAATGGCACATCCACTGCACTTCCTCCATAGAGCACAAACAACAGACTGCTTAAATCATAATCTTTGTAATTAGGTAAAGCCCACATCATACGGAACTGGGTGGGAACTCCACCCCACCAGGTGGGTTTCAATTCCTGAATTTTTTCAAGTGCACCCTGCGGGGTGAAGATACTCATGGTTACCAATGTTCCACCGGTAAACCAGATCGTCATGGGGCCCTGACAGGTTCCTGCTACATGACTGGTCGGCATGGAATTCAAATAGCGATTATTCGTCCCATATAGGCCAACTTCCTTGGAAAAGACTGCATTGTTTATGATCGTATTTTCATTGCAGATTAAAGCCGGTTTTGGCGCCCCGGTTGTCCCTGTGGTAAATATTATGATGTGGGGATCTCTTTTATCCAATTTCTTGTACCCATCATGAAGGGCCTGAACCAGTGCTTTATTTTCAGTAAGTTTTAGCAGTTCTTCTTTTTGGAAAAGGGTTTGGAAATTCTTACACCCTTCGACGATATCTCCTTCGCCTGCTACAGGGCTCCACTGGACAAAATGTTTGAGGGAAGAAACCTCTTTCATTACTGTTTGGGTTACCTCCCTGAAATCTCTGATCGGCGTATTTCCAAGGCAGAAGAAAGCGGTTGGATTGATTTTGCTCATATCCCTAATCACTTCATGGGCCTGCAGTTTTACATCCAATGGCACAAATATTGCACCCACTGTTGCACAGGCATAGGTAAGCATAAAGAATTCAGGGAAGGCAAGCCACTGTGCAACGACAACGTCTCCTTTTTTTATCCCCATCTCCTGTAATCTCAGTGCATAAAGAGTGATCATATCATCAAACTCACGATAGGTATAAGTTACACCAGTGTCAGCGCTGACCAAAGCGTCATTGTCCGGCGTAATGGCCGCCCATTTTTTAATATAGTCAGTCACCAAAGGCAATTTCCATCTGTCCATAAATTCTTCATTAATTGGTATTGTATACATATTTCCTCATCCTTCCTTATTGTTCACTTTCTATTAGTATTTACTATTCTGTTTATAATAGCAAAATTCATACCACATATATTTTATTTGCAGAAATAAATAGACTTCCCCATTAAATCGGGAGAAGCCTTATCTACAAACATGCCTGGCTTGCTGCTAGGAATATATTTGGTCGTCCAACACCTGTCTAATGCTTGGACAGCACTTTACATTTATGAACGTTTCGTTGCAGCTATAAATCAATGGTATACGGTTGCATTTTTTTATAATACATTGACAACATGACCTACATGTCACATAATATAGCCAAGCATATGACACAGGCGTCATATTGTTGCCAGACTGCACATATAACTAGCTATAAACTAAATAGAGAAAGGCTGATTGACTTGCCGGAGCAAACGTTTTTCAACCTGCCGGAGGAGAAAAAGCAAAGGATAATTGACGCAGCTATCGATGAATTTGCTGCATATTCGGTCCGCGATGCCAGTATCGCCAGGATTATCACAGCGGCAGGTATCCCGAGAGGAAGTTTTTATCAGTATTTTACTGATATTATTGATCTGTATAAATATATTATGTCAATTGTCGGAGAAATGAAGATGGAAATCCTTTTTGAATTCATGAGATGCATGGATGAGATGCCGGTATTTGAAACCATAAGGATGCTTTATGATACCGGGATTAAGTTTGCCAGTGAACATCCC
>JAYEHK010000077.1:0-18020 GCA_034659475.1 Bacillota bacterium
AGACGCTTCGCGTCAAACATTTTCCTCACCCCTCACCCCTCACCCCTAACTCCTTACTCCTTATTGAAATAGTCTGCCGTGTAAGAGGAGGAAATTATATTGACATCCCTTCTGAACCGTTCCAACTAACCAACTAACCAACTGTCCAACTAACCAACTAACCAACTTTATTGCGCATTATCTGTCTACTGCGTAACTGGCATTAAAATAATACAAAAAGGGGGTGAGTTGTCTCACCCCCTTTTTAGTGGTTGATTTATAATACTTTACTTAAGAAAGATTGGGTACGTGCATTGGTTGGGTGATCAAAGATCTGAGTAGGAGATCCTTCTTCAACGATCACGCCTTCATCCATAAACAGCACCCGATGACCGACCTCCCTGGCAAATCCCATCTCATGCGTTACAACCATCATAGTCATTCCTTCATGTGCCAGATTTTTCATTACTTCCAATACATCTCCCACCATCTCCGGGTCCAGTGCCGAGGTAGGTTCATCAAAGAGCATGACCTTGGGTTTCATCGCCAGTGCCCTGGCAATCGCAACCCTTTGCTTCTGCCCTCCTGATATTTGTGCTGGATAAACTCCCGCCTTATCAGATAAGCCTACTTTCTTGAGCAGATCATTTGCAATATCCTCTGCCTCCGACTTATTGATCCCCTTGATCTTTAGGGGGGCCAGGGTTACATTTTCCAACACGGTTTTATGAGGGAAAAGATTAAAATGCTGAAAAACCATCCCTACCTGCTGGCGGATCTTATTAATGTCAACGGAAGACGACGTAATCTCTTCTCCGTCTATAACAATTTTCCCAGAATTCGGATGTTCCAATTGATTTACACATCGTAAAAGCGTACTCTTGCCAGAACCGCTCGGACCAATGACACACACTACTTCACGAGGGGCTACATGACTGTTGATGCCTTTTAGTACTTCCAAATTTCCAAAACTCTTATATAATTTTTGTATCTCAATCACTCGGTAGCCAACCTCCTCTCAACTACGTCACCCACAATAGACAGCGTTTTTGTAATGACCAGATAGATAACTGCTACTGATCCCCATACCCAGGCAGCCTGATAGGTGTTTGAATAAACGATATCGCCTCTGTAGCTCAATTCAGTCGCAGCAATCATGGATACAAGAGATGTATCTTTCAGAAGCGCAATAAATTCATTAATGAGTGGCGGTATAACAATCTTGTACGCCTGAGGAAGGATAACATACATCATGGCCTGACGGTTATTCATCCCTAACGACATAGCAGCTTCCTTCTGCCCCTTATCTACCGCCTGTATACCAGCCCGTACAATTTCGGCGATATACGCACCACTATTCAACGTGCAGGCAATAATCGCAGAATCAATAGGACCATTATTATAAATCAATGGCAATATTCCAAAATACAAAAGAAGAATCTGCACAAACAACGGTGTGCCGCGAAAAAAATCAATGTAAACGGTGGCAATGCCATAAAAAAGTTTATTATCAGATAACTTCATGATGCCGGACAGGAGTCCAAGAACCATTCCCAATGCAACCGAAACAGCCGTAATAAAAATGGTCATCCCTGCCCCACCCAAAAAGTACACAAAGTTCTCGGCAACGACTCTAAACCCATAAATCTCCATCAAGCTATCTATTATACTATTGCCAAAAACAAACTGCATGGTGAATGCATGCATAAACTGCATATCCTCCTTAAAGAATTAAAGAAAACCCAGCTCGGCCTATCCTGTGGGAACATTAGTCGCTATTTGCCAACCATAGCACAGCGACACTATTCAACCATGGGTATCGGATAGCTGGGTTTTTAAAACCTATTAATATTTCAAAATTAATAATTTTTAGACATAAAAAGCAAAAGCGCGAGTCTTAGCCCACGCTTTTATACTTTTGTCTAATGAACAATTATTGTGCAATCCATTTGTCATAAATCTTCTGAAATTCTCCGTTTTCTTGTAATTTTGCAAGTCCCTCGTTAATAACAGTAAGCATTTCAGTATTTCCTTTTTTCGCTGCGATTCCATACTCATCGTCTGCCTGGAATACTTCTCCCACTGTTTTGACCTTCGAATTATCAGTGGTCTGTAAATAGTTTAACGTAACAGCCTGATCATTAATGACTGCATCTACTCCACCTTTTTCAAGTTCCATAAAAGCAACCGTAACATCATCAAAGAATTTCACTTCCGTGCTGGAGTCTTCAGCCTTTACATCATCACATGCACCTGCTCCGATCGTACCAATCTGTGCAGCAAGTTTTTTACCCTTAAGGTCTGCAAGACCTGCAATATCTTCATTATCTTCCTGTACAGCGATAATCAGTCCGGAATTAAAATATGCTTCACTAAAATCAACTGATTCAAGTCTTTCGGGAGTAATCGACATACCCGCAATCGCACAATCAATTTTGCTTGTTTGAAGCGCTGGGATTAAGGCTTTGAAATCCATGTGTTGAATCTCTACTTCATAACCTTGAACCTCACCAATAGCCCTGATCAAATCCATATCGAAACCAAGTTTTTCATTGTTTTCAATGAATTCAAACGGTGCAAAGCTCGCATTGGTTCCTACGACCAATGTTTTTACCTGATTGGCCTGATTGTCAGGTGTATCAGCGGTCTCTCCTCCGCATCCAACAACAGTTACCAACATCCCCAGAAGCAGCACGCTGGCTACCAATAATTTGCTCAACTTTTTCATTTTAACCGTCACTCCTTTGTTTATGTATTTTTATAATAACAAAATAATTATACATCGCAACGCATGTTTGTACAATATCACAAACAAAAAACTTCATTAAATCTGTTACAGAACAACATAAATAATGAATAATAATGCCGGTACTATAAACGATAAAATAACCCCATTGATAAATGCAAGCAGCGTTATTTCTTCCGTAGAGATTTGCTTAATCACCGAAAGCGTTGTATCCATTGTCGACGCTCCCCCCAGAGCAATGGGAGCAAGGCATGAATATTTAACCAGCATAGGACCAAAGACAAAGGTCGATATTTCCCTCATAAGATTGGCAAGAAAAGCAATTAAGCCAATATTAAATCCAGCTTGTTGACTTTTAATAGACGCACCCTAACGGGTACCACTGATGTTCACTGCGTTCACTATTATGGATGCAGACGACGCGGACTTTCTGGACTTACGCGGACCTTTTTTTGTAAGGGGTTAGGGGTGAGGAGTAAGGACAATGCCTGGCGCATAGCGCCTAGCTTCTGGCGCCTGACCCCTAACCCCTCACTCCTCACCAATTTTAATCGGTGGTTGCGTGTGCTCATTGAGTATGGCGTGCGGGCATGGGGGGGTTAGTATGAAAATACGTTGAATTTTTGCTGATTAGCTGATAGAGTAATTCTTTGAACCTGAAGCCTGAAAGAATATGAAAAATTATTGTGTAAAGGATTTATAACATGTTACGTTTTTTTGAGAAGCAAACCACAGCTGAGCTAACCATGCTGATGGTTGCTTTTGTATGGGGGACCACCTTTGTCATTGTGAAAAATGCGCTTGCTGATATCGGCCCTTTTTTGTTTTTAGGTATCCGATTTATTCTAGCTTTTATTGTATTAGCTGCATTTTCACATAATAATATCAAAAACCTCAAAAGCAGTACGTTAAAAGATGGCAGTCTTTTAGGATTCTTTTTATTCATTGGTTATGTATTTCAAACGGTTGGACTTCAGTACACCACTTCATCAAATGCAGGCTTTATAACAGGTTTAAATGTGGTCTTAGTCCCGCTCATATACGCCGCGCTGCAGCGCAAATTGCCTGGATGGATTACCAGTCTTACTGTCAGCATGGCAGTAATCGGTTTATTCTTGCTCTCTGTTCAGCAAAATGACTTTCACCTGGCTTATGGAGACCTTCTAATGCTGGTGTGCGCATTTGCCTTCGCACTGTATATTGTTTTCGTTGATCGGATTTCATTTCGACACAATGCAATTGCCATAACCAGTGTGCAAATACTTTTTGTCGGGATTCTCTGTATGGTTATTGGCCTGCTCACAGAGCCCTGGCCCCACCTGTTCACGCTAAATGTCATTTTTGCCATCGTTATTACGTCTGTCTTTGCAACCTCTCTTGCCTTTCTATTGCAAAACGCGCTGCAAAAATACAGTACACCAACACGTTTCGCAGTTGTACTGACAGCTGAACCAGTTTTTGCAGCACTGACAGGATATCTTTTTGCAGGAGAAATTCTATCTCATCAGGGAATGGTCGGCGCTGCCCTGATTCTTATTGCCATGCTCATATCGATTGTAAAGAAGTAACGTCAGTGAAAAAGCCGGCTAATTCAAGCCGGCTTTTTTTATGAATTCTGTTTTTGTGATCCCCTGTATTTGAACGGTTTTGTTGCGAGAGCTTTCACCCTTTAACACTGTAACATTACTTTTGGGCACCTTGAAAAGCTCCGCAAAATATTTAATAAGCGCTTTGTTTGCTTCTCCATCTACGGGGGGAGCCATTAGTTTTACCTTCAACGCCCCATCCTGTACGCCCACAATCTGATTTTTAGAGGACCTGGGTTGTACCTTGATATCTACTTTTATTCCCAGGTCATTTTCACTTAGTTTAATCATTCGTCTACTTTTTCTAGCTTTATTTTATCCAAACCTTCAACCATATGCATCAAATCCTTGCTGTAAAACACTCCAGACATGTCTTCCGTCTTTTTTATGTTTTTTTCCAGCAATTCTAATTCTCCCGTTAATTGCGATTTCAACTCCACATTGAAGATATTCAATCTCTTTATCACTTCTTGATAGATAAATAAAATCTCGCCAATTCTTTTTTTGGATTGTTCCAAAATCAACTCGGCTTCTTTCGCAGCATTAAGCTTCACAGCCTCGGCTGTTTGCTGAGCTAAAACAAGACTGTTATTCATCGTGCTTTCTATTTTACGATACTTATCTAATTCATACTCCAGTATCTGAATGTTTTCCCTCTGTTTTGCATTCTCACTGTATAGAGCCTCAAACTCTTCGGCTATTTGCAGCATAAAAGCCTTTACTTCTTCCTCACTGTATCCTCGAAGTGATTTACTAAACTGCTGTTTCCTGATCTCCATCGCTGTAATCACAAATCCACTCCCCCAATCACCTGATTTGGTAACACCAACGGTCCATTGGTTAACCCTTCGGGAAACATCGCCAGAATTTGTTCAAACTGAACCTGTCCATGCCAATTTCCCTCGCTGATCTGTTGAACTCCATTTCTATAGAAAAGCACCAGTTTTTCAAGTAATTCTGCAGAATAAAACTGTCCTTCAATCCTTATCGATTTCGGTTCCCAGGACATAATTTGAGAAAGATCCTGGTACAGACAAAATTGATGTGGGTAATAAATATAATTGCGACACGCCTCATCCGTCCGAACTTGATACCTATTTTCAGACTGATCAATCAGCCCATAGTTATCCTTCATACACTGCATGTGACAATTTTCATCTGAATGACCTGTAACTGCACTGGCAATACAATAATCAGTAATCATCCCAACCATGGGACCGTGTACCATTAACTCTATATCAGAATCATTGTCAAATAGCCCTGATATATCATTGTAACCAAACTCCGGTGATGGATTTATGCGGCTAAATCCAATTGATCTTAGAAAATTGGCGGCATTTTTGTTGACAATGTTCAGACCGATTCCACCCCAGAGTAGTTTCCCGGTAGATGCCAGAATTCGAGCACTTCCTAATTCGTTGACAATAAATCCTGCCACTCGATGATCCTGTCCTAACAAAACAACCTGCTTGATCTTTGCCAAATTATTTTCAGTTACTATACGGGGGGTTTCAAAAAACAACCTGCTTTGACTTTTTTCTATGTACCCAAGCGCCTCGTTAATGGAATCATCATCCCACACATAGCCAGATTGCCGAAAGGACTGTGTGCCAATGATAAGATTGTCCACCGCCAAATCAACCATCTTTTTCAATGATTCCATATCCCTGACCCGAACGGTTATCTCTGGAATTGTCCACAAGTCTTTTCTTTTTGGTTTAGGGAAGGATTGTTCAGTCAGTTTCCTGAGATTCGTTTCATTAGTTGGGAAACGGGGTTCTCTTTCACCATCATATCCAATGGTATCTGCACCTGGGCGATGAAATAGATTACCTGTTGTATAATTTCTTACACGACGTTCCTCTAAAAGATTAACTTGTTCGGTATCCACCTCATATCCATCTGGATTTTCCAGGTATCTATCAATCGCCCTTCGATAAGTGTCAACCAGAGAGGATACAAACTCAGCATTCCTCATACGTCCTTCAATTTTAAAGGATTGAACACCTGCTTCAACCAAATCCTTGATATACGGATATAAGCATAAATCATTATGCGCCAAAAAATATTGCTTTCCTTCAAATTTCCGTTGTTTTTCTCCCTGAAGCTCATATTGCCATCTGCACGGTTTATGGCAGCGTCCCTGGTTACCACTGTCACCAAAAAGAAAACTGCTCATATAACATTGCCCCGTATGAGAGATACATAAATCCCCGTGAACAAAGTATTCAATTCCAACGCTCACCCGATTATAAATGCTCTTTATTTCTTCGAGGCTCACGTTTTTGGACAGAATTACACGACTTACCTTATGATTTTCTAACAGGTTTATCGCTTCACTATTACCAAGTCCCATTTGAACAGAGCCATGTATTGGAATATTCAACCCCAGTTCAGAATGTAATTGTATCAACCCGGAATCCTGAACAATGAGAGCATCGGCACCTATGCTTTCGAGAAAAATGAGATATTCATCCAGGTTTTGCATTTCCTTATCTGTATACAGATTATTAACCGTTATATATAATTTTTTATTCTGTTGGTGGAGTTTTTCTACAGCACGCTTCAGCTCATCCCTGGAAAAATTAAAACCAGGTCTGAGCATTCGCATATTATATTCTTTTCCTCCTAGATACACTGCATCTGCTCCAGCTTGAATAACAGCATCAAGGACTTCCATCTTACCAACTGGAGCAAGCAATTCTACATCTTTAGCTGACATGCACTAACTCCTTTTTTTGTTTTCAATTGTGCTAAAACATGATGATCATTAAAAGCGAAACAACAATTTTTTGAACAAAATATATGGCAAAAACAGTGATAATGGGCGAAAAATCAATCCCTGCTGTTGCCGGTATAATCTTTCTGAACGGTGCCATGATTGGTTCCGTAACATCATAAATAAAACGAATCAGCGGTTGATACGGATCATGGCGAACAAACGACAATATACACCGAATAATGATTAACCATACCAACACTTCAAAAGCCACATTTACTAACTTAATGATTTGATAGGACATTAAATATTACTCCCCTCTGATGATTTAAGTTGGCCCAATTCCATGGACCTTTGATAGGCTGCATCTATGGCTTCAAAAAACGCAGTGCGAATACCATATTCCTCCATCTTACGAACCCCTGCAATGGTTGTTCCCTGCGGGGAACATACCTGTGCTTTTAAAACTGCCGGGTGTTCATTGCTATCTGTCAGCATGGCCACGCCCCCCTGAAAAGTCTGCAAAACCAGCTGACGAGCCAGATCAGCCGGCAGTCCAACATTAACCCCTGCCTCAATCATGGCTTCCACCAGTAAAAACACATAGGCTGGACCGCTGCCGGAAACTGCTGTAACAGCATCCATATAATGCTCCTCCATGATAATTGCCTGTCCCACTGACCCAAACATACGCTGTACCAACAACAGTTCTTCTTGCGAAGCATACCGCCCGCCAGCAACCACAGACATTCCCGCACCGACCAGACATGGCGTGTTTGGCATAACCCGAATAACCGGACTCTTCTTACCCAGATTGTTCTCTAATTCACTCGTGCTAATCCCAGCTGCAATGGATACGAACAATTTTCGTTTATTCGAGCATTCTGGTAGATTAGTAATTACCGTCTTTATTTGCTGGGGTTTAACGGCTAATAAAATAATATCTGCCTCATTAATCAATTGATCTCTGTCAGCGGATATCGCATGAAATTTTTCTTGAAAAAGGGCAATCCGTTCATCACTGGGATCACAAACATACAGTTGTTCATAGAATTTCGTATCTCCCGATCCCAAGCCACCCACGAGCGCATAAGCCATTTTTCCGCAACCTATTACCCCCATTGTCCCAGTCAATAATTGTCACCTCCGAAAGGGTCCGTAGTTCCGGGAAAATTCGATCTTCGTATTAGCGAGCGCGTCTCCTTACTGATATCTATGTTAGAAGGCGCAAACATGAAAATGCTTTTTCCCAGCTTCTGCGTTTGTCCGTCAAGTGCATAAACAGCTCCGGAAATAAAATCTATAATCCGCTGTGAAGCTTCAGGCGGAGTATTCTCCAGATTCAAAATAATTTGCCGTCTGTTTTTCAAATGATCTGCCAGCGCCTGAACCTCATCAAATTTTTCCGGTTCACAAATAACCACCTTCAAATTTTTATTGCTATGTATGCTCACAATATTGTGACTGGCTTTACTTTCAGTTTCGTTCAGTGCCGGCAGATTAACAAATTCTTCTTCTACTTCTGTTTGTACCCCAAGCCATTTCCAAAAAGTATCCGAAATTCCCATCTCAATCCCTCCCGCTGTTTTCAAACAAGTTCATCCTCAATGAGCAAAGCTTCTTTTTCAAGCATCTACTAAGGTTTAAACAAAGCCGTTCCAATTCTCACCATATTAGCACCTTCTTCAATTGCTACCTCAAAATCCTGTGACATTCCCATTGATAGATACTTAAGCTCAACGCTCATGAAAGACTCTGTTTTTAAATTCTCAAACAACTGCTTTAGTTCCTTAAAAACCGGTCTCGTTTGCTCCGCTTCCATACTTAATGGAGCCATTGTCATAAATCCACAGATTCTTATCCCTGGTAGTTCCCCAATAGACTGTAGAAATGGCTTGACGTCATTGGGTTTCACCCCAGCCTTTTCTTCTTCCCCTGATACGTTGACTTCCAGCAAAACAGGCACCTCAATACCAAACTGTTTCGCGCGTTTGCTAATTTCTTCAGCCAGATTCCATCGGTCAAGGGAATGAATCAGACACGCCTGTTCCACAACGTCTTTTACTTTATTGGTCTGAAGTCGCCCAATCATATGCCATCTGGCTTCGGGAATCACCCCATTTTTTTTGTTAAGTTCCGGAACTCTGTTTTCTCCAAAATCCTGAATTCCTAACTTAAAAGCTGCTTGGGCAGTTTCAACGTCCACTTTTTTGCTGACTGCAATCAGCGTAATTTCTTCGGATGAACGTCCAACCTTACTTGCAGAAGATGCAATTTTCTTTTTAATATCTAATAGATTTCGAGATAATGAATCCACATAAACCACCTATCTTTTGTCATTATATTCTTGATGAGTTCGACAATATTATATCATTTTCCTTCAAGCCATTCACCAGAGCCTTATCATCTATAATCTTTACAAGTTCAACATTTTTAAACCGAAAACTATCCCCTTTCATGCAATAAACACCTTTAATTCCATTTTCTTCAGTTAGGGCCGCCGCAGGAATAAGACTTCCATCAAGAATTTCCGTAATAAACCGCGCGGCAGTATAACGCTTATTGATAAAATCCTGCCGAAATTCCTTCATCTGCAGTAATAATAAGGTACCCTTTTCATGTACTGCAACCTCCTGTATAACCGCATATGATGGTTCATTCTCACCCACTCCGATTTTGAATCTCCCCCCTGGTTTGAGAACTAATTCTATACTGTTCGGCACTTCTATAATAATCCTGGATGGAACCAGGTTGTCCACCACTTTACACAGTACATCCCCATTACTTACCCTCTGTCCTTCCCCTTTGAGTACTGGTTGATACTCAAAAAGTTCATCTCCCGCAGTTTGCAAACAAATGCCAGGAACGATATCCTCCAAACCGTCGGTTCGCATTGTAAAAATCCCTGAATTCAAAGAATAAATCGGTGTTTTCATTTTGTTATTTACAAGGGACCCTATAAGCGCATTTCTTCTAACCTTTTGTCCTTCTTTTGCCATATTTTCAAAGTAGCCATCATGCGTTGCATAAATAGTTTGTTCTTCAGTCAGGATCATCGCTCTGCACTCAATACTTTCTTCAAAAGAACTGTTTTGTACCTGAAACACGTCTTTTGCACCTTTTCCGGCAACGTGAAGCACATGCCTCCCCATAACAGTCCCTATACTGCCAATCATTATTATAAAGGCAAGCAGAACCACAATTTTAATGACCTTCTTTTTCTTCATGCGCTGATCTGCTCGAACCCTTCTGGTGTACACGATGAATCCTCCTTATATTTTACATGGCTATAAAGCTTATTCCAAATGTCGATCCGACTCCGACTTCACTCTCAACAAATACTTCTCCGCCATGGGATTCTACAATATGTTTTACAATCGCCAGTCCCAGTCCAGTACCTCCCTGGTCTCTGGAACGTGCCTTATCCACTCGATAAAAGCGTTCAAAAATTCTGGGTATGTTTTCTCGAGGTATCCCCATCCCTGTATCTGTAATCGTTGTAACCACCCGATTATTTAGATTCGCACAGCGAATGGTGATAGCCCCCTCCATAGGCGTATACTTAACAGCATTATCCAGCAGATTAATCAAAACCTGATTCATCAGGTCCTCATCTGCATGTATAAACGATAGGTTTTTTTCAAATACAAAGGTCACCCGTAACGATTTATCACTAATTTGTGGGCCAAGAATAGCTAAAACGTTGCGAATGGACTCAACAATACATACCGGTTTTAATTGTATCATTTGTTCTCTTGATTCAATCGCAGACAAAGTCAACAAGTCTTCAATTAACCGACTTAAACGGTTGGTTTCAGAGTCGATAATGCTTAAAAAGCGTCTGCAAATAACAGAATCTTCAAGAGCGCCATCCAGTAATGTTTCTACAAAGCCCTTGATCGAGGTAAGCGGAGTCCGCAATTCATGTGAAACATTACCGACAAATTCTGATCGCATCTGTTCAAAGTCTCTGGCGTCAGTAACGTCATGAAATACGATAACCGCTCCTGTTATGGATCCTTTTTCTCCATCAACAGGAGATACATGTACATGAAAAACCTGACTCTCCGGGAAAATCGATATCTCAGCAAATACTTCCCTTCCACTATCCAGCACTTCTGACACCATATCCGAGATTTTTCGATTTACCTGTAAGGAAAGGATACATTTGCCCAACAAAGCGTCTTCTTTACTCAAAAATATTTTCTCTGCTGCCTTATTGGCAAGAATAATCCGTTCACTCTGGTCGACGACCAGAACTCCTTCTGCCAAATGTTTTAGAATCAAACTCATCGATCCCTGGTCTTCAGTTTTGTTTATCATCACACATCACCCGTTATATATTGAAGTTTTCATTAATGTTAACAAAACGATACCCTACACCGCGAACCGTTTCAATATATTTGGGATTACTAGAATCATCATGAAGTTTTCGTCTCAGATGCCGAATGTGAACATCCACTGTTCTGGTATCACCCAGACATTCATAGCCCCAAACTTTCTCCAGTAATTCCTCTCTGTTAAAAACTTTCCCCTGATAAGCCGTTAACAAACTAATAAGTTCAAATTCCTTGGGGGTTAATTCCAGCCTTTCGTCTTCTAAGTAAATCTCATGGGCTTCATGATCAATTCTTAAGCCCTCAAAATGAAAGACATGACTTCCCTTGTTGTGATTGTTTTGTTGTATCTTAACAGCCCGCAGTCTAGCGTTCACTCTGGCCACTAGTTCACGGGGACTAAAAGGCTTTTTAATATAATCATCGGCCCCTGACTCCAAACCTACGATCGTATCCATTTCTTCTCCTCTGGCCGTAAGCATAATAATAGGGATTACTTTAAATGATGGATCCTGTTTTAACTTTCTGCATACCTGAAGGCCATTAATATTGGGCAGCATAATATCCAGAATAATCAAATCAGGATTTTCTCGACTGACATTTTCCAATGCGCTAATTCCATCGTACGCAAGATCAACTTCATACCCCTCTTTTTCAAGGTTAAATTTCACCAGTTCTACGATATACGTTTCATCATCAACGACCAGGATCTTTTCCCCTGCCATTTTAATCACCTCATTTAAACCAACACGACCATCGCCGCCATTCTCCCTGTATTACCTTTTTCTCTCCTATAAGAGAAAAACCTTTTTTCGCAACAAGTACACAGCGCGCAAATTGTAATATTTTCCTTTTTAACTCCATTTTCTATTAATAAGTGCCTGTTCGTATCCTTTAGGTTCCAAAAGACCTCATTATTGTTATTTTCCGAAATAATGCCGTGGAAATACGGATATTTATTTTTAACTCTCTCGGCCAATTCATCGTCAATTTGAAAACAGCAAGCGTCAATCCCAGAACCGATAAATGCTCTAATATCGTCTGGTTTTGTGCCAAATTCACATTTCATCTCATCAAGTGTGCTTTTGACAATATTACTGATCGTCCCTTTCCATCCAGCGTGAGACAAACCAATAACCCGATGAATCGGATCAAAAAAATAAAGCGGTACACAGTCAGCATAATAAGTTAAGAGCGCCACTCCTGGCGTATCTGTGATTAAACCATCGACACCTGGTATTGCAGTATCATAAACCGCTGCTCCTTTCCCCTTATCTTCGAGCCCGACTCGTATTACCTTATTACCATGAACCTGCTGGCAGCAAACCGCATCTTCTAAATTAATGTTAAAAGCATCTAAGAAAAGTCTGCGATTTTCCAGTACCATTTCACGAGTATCTCCAACATGCAGCCCCATATTGAGAGATTTATAATCTCCTTCACTGTTTCCTCCAGCACGATCTGTGAAGGCAAGCTTTACGCCATCATTAACCCAACTGTTGAGACTGATATAATTAATACCGTTAACTGTTTCCCATTTCCACATGTCCATTTGTTGTTCCTTCCTTTTTGCAATAGAATATAGATGAGGAGGTGGACTTTATGTTATGTCCCCATTGTAAACAAACCATCCCCATGGATAAAACCCATTGTCCCAATTGCGGTTATAATCTGCGTGATTTAACCTGGGTAATCATAAAAAAGGTTGTTCCACCTGATGATATCCTTATTGAAGGCCTGCTAAAATCTTTTGACATTCCCGTTCAAGTTCTCCGGGAATCAATTGGTTCTATTTACGGTCTTGCAGTAGGACCACTGGGGGAAGTTAAAATTGCTGTTCCTGAAAATATGGCTGAAGAAGCCTTACAACTGCTTCAAGCTGATTTTGAGGGCCAGTAGTCACTATTAGGAGGTATTTACTTGTTAACCGTAAGTGACATTGCTAATATGTACGACATTAGCTATCAGCAGGTCCATGATTTAATGGATTATGGTTATCTAACCATATCCAAAGTTGATCGTCCCAACAAACAGGGAATCCGATACCTCTTTTCGGAAGAAGACATAAAAGATATGGATATTCACTCCCATTTAGCCGAGATAAAAGATCTGGCAACTCGCTATAGCCGATCTTCTAATAAAAAGAATAATCAGTTCAAAAGAGTACTCAATGCAGTGCATCATTACGATGATTTTTTGGATGATATACAATATCTGCCCGAAGCAAAAATTTTACAGGCATCTTTTTTCCTGTTTCATCTAAATCATTATGCAAAAACCTACACAAGTGAAGCAAAAGAACTCTACCAATTAAAAACCTCAGTGCTCAAAAAAATGTACACAGAAAACCCCAATATCATAACTGCAACCTATCTCCATGGACCTGACCGAAAAAAGATATGGTTATGTGAAGATTGCAAAGACGCCGCATGGGGTATGGGCCTTAGTTATGTATCCTATATTCAAAATGAATTGTACTGTCCAAAATGTGAGCTGCAGCTCATTGAAAAAGAATACTATTCATTAATTGAGTTTCACTTGGAGATCGAAAAATACCGTTTTTGTTTCCATCAACCCCGCTCAAAGGTCATGAAATGGATGAAAGACATCGATCAGCTGCCGCATCGCCTAAGATATGTAGGTCGGTGCTCAGATCAAATGTACCTCTATGGAAGGTCAATCAGCAGAGTAGAAGAGAAGGTATTCCCTCTGCCCATGGTCCGCAATGAATTAACACGCTATCTTACTGATGCACCCATAAACTATGAGGCTTAAATTAAGCACTAATTTAGCCTCATAGTTTTTTACTTATTTTTCAGCTGATCAATGGTATTGATAAAGCTATTTAAGTCGTTAAACTGTTTATAGACTGACGCAAACCGAACGTACGCCACCTCATCGAATTGCCGCAGCTCTTCCATTACTTTTTCCCCAATAACAATACTAGATACTTCCCTGTCATAATTATCTCGCAGATTTATTTCAATCCGGGTTAGCATGTTATCAATCTCCTCCATGCTGACAGGTCTCTTTTGACAGGCACGAGTAACTCCACGCAACAACTTGTTACGATCAAATTGTTCTCTGGTTCCGCCTTTCTTCAGCACTAGCAAAGGCTTTTCTTCGTATCTCTCGTAGGTAGTAAACCTTCGTTTGCAACCTGTACATTCCCGCCGTCTTCTTATCGACGCCCCATCTTCACAGGATCGGCTATCAATCACCTTACTATCTTCCGTCAGGCAATAAGGACAACGCACACCTATCCCTCCTGCTTTCCCATTTTCCGACCTTTCACAGGCCTGTCCTTATTATGAACAATCCTACCTTATTATTCAACGTCTCAGCCAGCAAAATAATCAGTAATTATCATCGTCATCATAATAGTTGGTACCCCGGGAATCAATTTCGCTATAGATGGGCACCTCAACTAAAATGACATCACGACCAATACGTACGATTTTCTCCCATGGCACTACCACTTCTTCTCTTTTTGAAAAAAAGCTCCATCCCTTGGTTCTGCCCGGAAGAATAAATGCCAATACTTTTCCTCGCTCAAAATCAAGATCAATATCAAGAATACTTCCCAATTTTTTACCATCAAGTACATTAATAACTTCTCGCATTCGCAGATCCGAAATCTTCACCACATATAGTCCCCCCTTCACAGGTGTACATAATTAATATATGTAATCAATATTCAAAACTAGACCAAATATCGGAGGATCAAAAAAATTTGCGAAAAGCCTAAACCATAGCCTAACAATTAACGATAATAATAAGTAGATTATAATTTATGGGCTGGACTCCTTCTGGAGAGGCCCAGGGTACAGATTGATAGATGTACCCCCAAACAAAATGAAGGAGGAAAACCTTTATGATGCGGTCTCTCTATACTGCCAGTACGGGTATGTATGCCCAGCAGATGAATATTGATACCCTCGCACACAATATGTCTAATGTAAATACCACCGGTTTTAAAAAACAGCGAATTGAATTTCAGGATTTGTTATATCAACAAATCAAACGCCCTACCGTTACTGATGATTTTACTCAACCCAATCAACCCCAGGGACTAATGGTGGGACTCGGAGTAAAACCATCCACAACATCAACCATGTTCTCACAGGGAAACTTTCTCCCCACAGATAACCCACTGGATGTAGCCATAAATGGTCAGGCGTTTTTCAAGCTGGAAATCCCCGATCGTGAAGATTATGTGTTTACTCGGGATGGATCATTCAAGATTGACGCAGAGGGGCAACTAGTAAATGCAGATGGTTATCTTGTTGTAGGTGCTGACCCCCTTGAAGAAGGCGCATATGATGTAAAGATAGAGAAAAACGGCACCCTGTCATACCTGCTGCCCGGTGATCCAGACAGTCAAAATGCAGGACAAATAGAACTGGTTAAATTCGCTAACCCAATGGGATTGTTACAACTGGGAGGAAACCTCTTTCAGGAAACGCCCAACTCTGGAGAATACATAGACTGGGAACCAGAGAATGATCCTACCATCTCCTTAGAATCAGGCTTCCTGGAAGCTTCCAATGTCCAGGTGGTGGAGGAAATGGTCAATCTCATCAGTGCACAGCGCGCTTATGAGTTCAACTCAAAGATCATCCAATCCTCTGACGAAATGCTTCAGGCAGCTAGTAACCTGCGTAGATAATACAAAAGAGTGAGGTATTCAAGATGAAAATTAACGCAATTGCCCCTGGACAGGAATACCTTGAAAATCAGTTAATTGATCAATCTAATAAAAAACTAGGTGACAGCTTTCAAAAACAACTTAACACTGCAATGGATGAAAAGAACCAAAAAAAACTGTACACAACCTGTCAGGAGCTAGAAAGTGTATTCTTAAACAAAGCCATTGAAGCCATGCGCGCAACCATCCCGCAAGGCGGATTATTCGAGAAAAGTTTCGCCACAGAGACCTTTGAATCCATGCTTTTTGAAGAATACTCAAAGGAAGTCAGTCAAACAGGTTCACTGGGAATTGCTGATATTCTTTATAAACAATTATCGCAACAAATCACTTCTAAAGGATAAGGTACCTGTCCCCTTGTCCTTTAAAAGTGATGTTTAAGAAATACACCTTCAAACTGACACATTATTCTGTATCACTGTCATCTTACTGACAACACAGTAACCTCGTTATAACACCTAACCCACAGCAAATAACTAACCTCCAAAATCCTTATTGCTGTGTAATATGTTTCATAATATATGAGGCAGCCTCGTCAGTTGAAATGTTCAAAGCTATGGCAAATTCTTCATTTAATTGTTTTTCAGCAATATTCATAATATCTTCATCTGTCTTTGTTAGTTTTTTACCAACAGCGTTTTTTGCTTTTTTTTCTAAAAATAGTGTTTTAATGATTTTTATCCTTTCTTCATTTTCACACAACTTAAGAGCAGTTTTTAAATAATGGGCTCTTTCTCTTTCATTATCCGTACTAACGGGTTTTATTTCTGGCATCATTTTTATTAATGATAATACATCTTCTTTAGTAATAATTGGCCTCATTAGATTTTTCGCATTATTTACAGGTATCTTAATAATCATTTTCATATCGTAAACAGGTTTTAAAATGTAGTACAGGGTTTCCTCATTACTCGCATAATCATCTTTTTTAATATCTGATATCTGGCATACCCCAGTTAAACCGTGCACAACATAATCATTTACTTTAAACATATACCTTTCTCCTTTCTTCTGTAATTTTAAAATTGCAAATAGAATAATTGCGTTAATAACTTCTTATCATCCGATAGACAATCACATTCTCAATTTTTCTAATGTCATTATCAAAGGCTATATGTTATTTTAATAATTTAATTTACATTTTTAAAAGCTACATGTTATACTATAAAGTTTAACACAATTCTTTTCAATAATCTAACTTTGATTAATTAGAAAATACGAATTGAAAACGCAGATTAACGCTGATGTTCGCAGATTAACGCTGTTCTTTTTTTAATATATAAAACAGCGTTAATCAGTGGTAATCAGCGTAAATCAGCGGTAAAATCGTTCCCATCCCTGGTTGCACGCTAATTTTCATCGGTGGTTGTGTCGTGCGGACATGGAGGGTTAGTAATAAAATAGGATTTAAATAGACGCAGATCATTATGATTTTTATGATATTTCGCATTCTTCAAGTACCATTGATGCTCCCTTCAGTCGCTTAAATAGAATGCTAGTTCCAGCAAATCGAAGCCTGTAGGGGTGGCTGTCGACGTCATTATTGATGACTGCAAGGAGCATCAGCATCCTATATTACGACCAACGAGAGTATCCGTTGCACTCTTGAGTGTGGTACCCGAAGGATGCGTCCACGAGAGAATGCAGCTACGGTTTTCACACAAAAAAAGCTCTCCATCCGGAGAACTATATATCTACCCATTAATATATTTGTCCCAACAACAACCCCAGACCTACTCCGACGGCGCCAAACTGGCGCCTAGTGCCGCGAAATCGAAGCCCGGAGGGCTGACTCGCGGCGTCCACGGGAGACCGCAGCTGCGGTTTTCATACAAAAAAAGCTCTCTATGCAGAGAACTTAATAGTTAATAAAATAATTCCTGGCAACGACCTACTCTTCCACGGAAAACCGCAGTACCATCGGCGCTGGAGAGCTTAACTGCCG
>JAYEHK010000078.1:0-17947 GCA_034659475.1 Bacillota bacterium
ATTTTAAAAACCGCCTATATTTTGATTTACAGTTAAATAGCTGTGTTTATCTCTATATTACTTCGACATTCATGGCTATTTATCCTGCTAATCTAAGAAACTTTAGGGGTTTTCGCAGGGGAATCATTGATGAATATGGAATTCAGAATCGAGCCGGTATTATAAGCGGAGATTTTACCCGAGATGATATAGGAGAAGATTATGATATTGTTTTTTCTGCCCTGAGTTTTGCTGGTAATAATGAAGAAACATTAGCCTTTTATATAAAAGTCTATGCAGCTTTAAAGAAAGGAGGATTATTTATATTACAGACCTTTACTGTTGATAATGATAGAAAAGGTCCCTTATTTACCATAAGTTCAGATTTAAGAGAATATATGAGTGGAGTGAAAAACAGGCATTCTTTTACAGAACGAGAGATGCTCGCAATTTTGACGGAATCAGGTTTCACAGGTGAGCAGATTGTCGATATGTCAGAATGGTGGGGAATGCCGACCAGGATGATTATAGCTCGAAAGTAATAGGAGGTTGAAAAACGTGAATATTAGAAGAATAAGCACATTTTTACTCACAGGAGTATTGCTGATTGGTATGCTGACAGCTCTTACTGGCTGTGGGGATAATAACGCAGGAGAAAAAACCGGTGAAAGAACTGTTGTTGACCAGAGGGGAAAAACTGTTGTCGTACCTGAAGCCGATCAGATAAAGAAGATTGTTACTTTACCCATACCAATGCCGTCCATTATTTATGCAGTAGATGGCAGTGGAGAAAGAATTGTAGGTATGCACCCGAAATCCCAGACTGCAGCAGCAGACAGTATGCTGGCTGAATTGGCTCCTGAACTGCTGGAGGATTCTACTGCTTTTGTTCAGGAAGGTTTTACCGTAAATATCGAGGAGCTACTTAAACTAGATCCGGATGTGGTTTTCCAGTGGAACCATCAGCCTGATGAGATAAAGAAGATGGAAGAGGCTGGTCTTACAGTTATCGGGATTGATTATGGAAGTCAGGAAAACCTAGAAGGGTGGATAAAGCTCGTAGGTGATTTACTGGGAAAAGAAGATCGAGCTGAAGAATTAGTAACTGCTCAACATAAGACTCTAGATTACATAAATACTAAACTTGCTGATTTACCTGAAGAACAGAGGATACGGGTATTTTACCTTGCTGGAGAGAATTTAACGACCTGTGGTAAGGGAACCTATAACCAGTTCTGGATGGAAAGTACCGGAGCTAAAAATGTGGCGCAAGAAACAAGTGGATGGGGAAAAGCTGTAAACATGGAGCAGATACTGGCTTGGAACCCGGAAATAATCTATATAGGTAACTTCTGTGATCTGCAACCGAAGGATATCCTGGAAAACAAGATTGCAGGACAGGATTGGAGTCAGGTAGAGGCGGTAAAGAAAGGCCAAGTTTATAAAATACCCCTGGCAGGCTACAGGTGGGACCCACCCTGTGTAGAATCACCTATGATGTTTAAGTGGCTGGCTCAAATACAGCATCCTGATATTTTCAATGAGTACTCTATGAAGGATGAGCTTAAGGCCTTTTATGCTGAAATCTATGATTATGAGCTTTCAGATGAGAAAGCTGTTGAGATATTAAATCTCAAGCAAGAATAATTAGGGGGTACTGGAAATTTGACAGGGGGTGTCCCCCTGTCATACCCTATACCAGGGTTACACCGGGACGTTCTTTCTGTAACATAACATAAATAAATATTTTATTGAATTATTCTTCGAAGGGCCCGCCGGAAAAACCGCTGGTCTTTTTAATGGAGCGACACAGGGAGCATTTTATTTCAAATTTAAAGTCTTCTATACTTTATTTGTTACTCAGTTTTTTTGAGATTTCATCAAGCTTGTCGTACAGGTTGGAAAGTATTATCAATACAAAACCCAGCATGATAAAGGTGACGATATCACCTGTTATAAATGCAAGGAGTGCCAACAGCACCGTAACAAATGTTGCTATCAAAGAATTTTTTCATTAAAGAGATTCACATCCTTTTGGGTGAAAAAAGCAGTCTGATTACCCTCGGCGATAGGTTCTAATGTACATACTTATATTCATCTCCCAAGAATACTAGTTAAGAGTCAGATAGCTTTTAGTCCATTGCGCCATCCTGGCGGGATCAGGATTATCCAGCATCTTCTGCCACTGCTTGTCTGTCAGGCGATCCTCGGCCGGCCAAGAGAATTCATAATAGGAATAAACGCCTCCCCGTGTCAGCTGCAGCTTTCCATTTACCGGGACCAGAACATAAATTGTAAATATATTCCCCGTGGCTTCTTCCAATACCAGCTTTAACTCGGGGTTCGTTGCGGCATCTGTTACCAATGCTGCAGGATGGTCTTTAACCGCAAGCGTTTCTCCTTTTTCCATATCTTTTAGGGAGGAATACCAGAGCTTAATAAAGTCTGTGCCTATATTGCGGATCAGGTCATTTTCGGCCGGGGTCAATTGGGTACAGCTTAATTCTTTTTCTGAGATGGTTTTTAAAGCCAAGCAAAGATCTTCCATTTGCTGCAATTGATCGGCATCCTCATCACGTAAGGCATTTCTTTTTAGCAGGCCCTCTCGGGTCATCTGGCTAAGCGCTGCCAGACGGGCATACACAGTTGCCCGTGGTTCAACATATCCTATTTCTTGTTTTCCTTTTGGAGGTGAGCAGCCAAGATAAATATAGGCCTGTTTGGCGTATAAGATGCTGTCATGCTTTAACTCAGTCCAGCTTCCCAGGAAGGTGTTGAGGTCTTTGTGCTGCCAGGCTGTATTTTGCATGAATGCAGGGTATCCATTAACCGGTGCATTCAGGAGCGGTTTGAGATTATACAGCCAGCTCCAGTATAGATCTTGCACCCAGCTTTTTTTGTCTAGCGAACTTATGTAGTTCTGCATATTGCTCATGTTTTCGATATAATTCTGGTACTGCGTTTCCCCTGATTCCTTCAATAACTGATAAGCAGCAGCTGAACCCATGGCTGCAGGGATGTCCAGGGATTTAGGCAGCATACGGATGTCTCCCTGGGGATTTTCAAGAACTGCATCGTATATCAATTGCTGGAAGACATGGGCGTCGAGGTTATAACGCTGGCCCATGAACCGAAAACCGATGAGGGCAAGGTCTGAATCGGGCTGCAATGTATGGTCATAAATGGGGATGGAGTTTATTCTCGGTTTGCTTAAATGGGACAATTCCTGGGTGAACTCATTCCATTTAGCTTGATTATTTACCAACAGGTCCTTATGAATGTCAAAGCCATAGATTTTGGTCAATAAATTTTGGTATTGGGGATAGTTGTAGTCATCACTTTCACCGGCAAAAAATGAAGTGAGCTGGTAGATATCCTGCCAGTGAGCTAAATTATCGTTTTGATTCAGGGCAAGCACGATTAATACGGCGGAGCGGCTTTCATCCTCCAAATTTGCTCTGAAGCTAAGTCTGCCATACCACATCATGGCCTTGAAATATCTGCTTAGTTTATCTGAATTCGTATAGTGGCCACGGGGTACATACTGGGTGTAATCCTCGTTAAGCTGCAGAAGATCTGGAAGTTCTTGTCCCATATTCATAACCGGTGATGGCATCTGACAAACGTTATGCTGACTGATCAGGGATAATTCCTTTTCAACTGTTTTTTGCACCTCGGTTGGTACAGAACAATTGGGATCGAGCAAGCTGCAGGGCACGCTGAAATAAGCCATGTTCCGTAAGGCTGCATTCTCCCAGGCAGTCCCTTTAAAAGCTTGGTACTGTTCGCGTGAAGCCTTCAGCATTGCTTTACTGAGTGTATCTAATTCAGCGAATAAATGATGTTCTTCTGTGCTCCTGAGAAGGTAATTGTAATAGAGATGGTACGTATGCAGCATGGCATCAGTAGTTACAAAATTAGGAATCCCGTCATTGTTTTCATAAAGCTCGAAAAACTCCAGAGCGTCTGAAGGGACAACGGCGAATTGATTTTGGGTCAAGAGCGTGCGTGTGCTTTTAGATAATTCAAAATCATCAAGATTTGTTACATTCGATAAATCATTTAAAACCTGGATTGATAGTATATCGGGATGAACATCCACCGCTGCTTCTTCATAGGGAGCCAATTGGCAGGTGATTGGTTTTAAGGAACCCCCACTGCCAGAGTTATTTTCAGAAGTTCTGGCTCCACAGCCGGCTATACAATTAAGCAGGAATACAAGCATAACTATAAGCGGAAGAGTGCTCAATACTCTGCGTACAGTTGTTTTTCTCACGGTCTTATCCTCCTCTTCATCACTGACATCTTCTGCTTACCCTATCCTTCCAATACTTATCGAATTATTGACCATGTATTTAAATGTAGTATTTTACCAATACAAACAAAGGGATATAATGGAATAGTATAGTAACAAATTTCAACAGAACGGCCAAAATATCCTTTTTGTTTTTGCGGATAATAAGTGGTTAAATCGGTTATTCACGTCCTCAAACCGGTTGTTCGCAGCGATTGAACCCTAAAAGAACCGTCCCGACTTGCTCATAGAATGTTTTGTGATTTCTTATTGTTATTGCAGGAATAACGTTTGAAAAAAAGAATAACCATTTAGGAGGAATAGTATGACAAAGAGATGGAAACTAATAATTGCATACATTATCGGATTTTTCTTAGCAATAATGTTAGTTTTAATTTTAGCTAGATTAGTTGTATTTGGTGGTGCGTTTTGCGAATCCACTTGGGACGAAGCGCAGGTATTCAAAATTATTGGAACCTTAATAGGACTGTTTTACATAAGCATAAGCATAGGTAGATTTATTGTAACTTCTCCAAATCCAATACCGTTTGGAGGGGTATCGTTGCCTAATCGATTATATGATGCGAATTTTGAATCCAAACTATATGCTGTCGATAAAAAGTTGGTTGACGAAAATGAAGGGTTAATTACTGAAATTGAGGATTTAAAACAACTAATCCAAGAACTAAACACAGAAAATGAGAATACACAAACCGTAATAGATCAATGTAACAATCTAGCTGATATTTTTATTCGGCATCATAATAACGCTAGTAGATTAGTACGTTCGTCATTACAGCTATGGATGGAAGGTCAAGTGGAGTGGTTAAGGGAATTTTGTAACAATGTCTTAGATGAATGTGTAACTACTTTAACTTTAGACCGGGCGGATAAATCTTCCTCAATTTATTTTATTCAGGATGATCATCTTATTATGTATGCTTATAATAGGATTGAATTTTCGTCTGTACGTGGACGAAAATTTAAAAAGGATGAAGGATTTGCTGGAACCATATGGAGTGAGGGTGAGCCCAAAATAATCCACGATGTGAATCAACATCCGTTATTTTCAGGTTTTTTTGTTCCTCAACATGATTATGGATCGATTTTAGGATATCCCATAAAGCTGGGAAACTGCGTTATTGGGGTGCTATGTATTGAAAGTGAACAAATAAATGGTTTTAGTGAAGACGATTTAGTGATGGTTGGATTTTATGCAGATATATGTGGCTTAGCTTATTACTGTAATAATTTAGTGGCTTGAGGGAGGTTATGCTAAGATGCAAAAAAGTGCACGTTCAATGAAAATTGTTAGAGAAGCGAAAGAAAGTTATCATCAATCAACCTATCAAAGAACTGTATTGTCAAAAAGAGCTCATGCAGTAAGTGTGCATTCATCGGTTAAAGGTAAAACTCGTGGTGGTACAACTAAGTTAGCGAAATGATTTTTCGCAAATAAAATTCCAATTGATAAACAATTGAAGTGGTGTGTTTATACGTAAATCAATTATTCAGGTAACATCTGTGCTCGCGGTGGTCATTCTGGTATGGCTATCGCGGTTATCGGTATGGTAGGATACCTTTTAATTGGATGGTGGCAACTGGCTTTACAGGTTCGACGTGATGGAATGTTTACTTTAATAGGTTGGATGGTGTTATTTTACGGAGTAGTACATGCCAACGGGTTAAGCATCTCTGGACTGTTGCATTAAGAAAAGCCGGGGCTTAAATCCCCGGCTAAAATCATTTTAATAGCTTGTCAGTAATTCCTGTTAAAACGAAGCAAAAGAACAAAAATCCTTGCCGATACCTACATACAGCCGATGCTTAATAATACGCAAAAGAATCAAAAAGAACAAAAGCTCTATAAAGTTAAATTTGGGGACGTAGAGGCCGCTGGTTCAAATTCAGTCACTCCGACCATTTAATATTTATTAGTCCTTTAACCGATTGTTGGAACCATAGGAGATGTTAAGAATTGTAAAAAGCACATAATATCGAGATAACAGCACTTCATTTTTCTAGAAGGAAAAAGGAGGTGTTTTTTCATTGTTGACGTTACAGGCAGTACGAAATGCAGTATAATTACATGAAACTTATTTAATATGAAATGGTAGGTGATGAGGGGCAGGTTTAGCTATCTATGGGGACTAAGAGAATATACCTGAGTGTAGGTGCCTTGATTAGGTTCAAGGATAATAGGGAACCGGGTGTGAATCCCGGACGGACGCGCCACTGTAAACGAGGAGTTTTCTTGAAGGACCACTGTATCGTGTGATATGGGAAGGATGAGAAGATGATGAAACGTAAGTCAGGAGACCTGCCTGCATTTGTTTCGGGTGCCTTTCGCGGGAAAGAGGTGCAACCCCATATTTTTGTGTGCAGCCTCGATTATGAGGTTGTTTTTTGCTATGTAGGGTAATAAAAATGTGAAAAACGGAGGGGAAAATTAATGCGGAGTTTTCAGGGGAGAAAACCGTTAGGTTTGGTCTTTATATTTGTATTGATGTTACAGTTTGTGATGGTAGGATTACTGGGTGAACCGGTACTGGCAGAGACAGGTACGACGATTGATGAAGATGTAACCTGTTTGACAGATTACTATGCTTTCAAAGAAAGTTACAATGATTGGGAATCGATGGGCTTAAGGTGGTTGGGAATAGATCCGGGTGCTAAGTATATTGCCGGGGATCTAGATAATCCAACGGATTATGCTCGGACCATCATGGGGAGTATATCCGCAGGTATTGAGACGGCAACCATTGAGGGGTATATTAGCAGCCTTGAAGGAATGCAACAGGAAGATGGATCATTTACGATAGAAGGCAGCACCAGCCTGAATAATACGATATGGGCTGTGATTGCACTTGATTTTGCTGCAAATAATGAATTTGTATCTGGTTATCAGCGTGATAAAGCAGTTGAATATATCATTGCCCAACAAGACGAAAATGGTGGATTTGATGAAAGCGGATGGGGTGTTGATGTAGATGGCACTGCACATGCTTTGATTGCGCTGGCACCTGATTATAAGGCGGATTACACGGGTGTAAAAGATGTGGTAGACAAGGCAATGGATTACTGTTATAGCAAACAATTGGATACCGCTGCTTTTGATAACTACGGTGAAAGTCCGGATTCCACGGCCGCAGTAATAGAAGCATTGGCAGCCCTGGGGATTAATCCCGAGGAATGCTGGCTTAAGATTGGCAGCAATATGGTAGATGCTTTGCTTGCGTATCAGATGGAAAACGGAGCATTTAATCCCCCGTGGGATATGGGTAATGTAAATGACATGACAACGTATCATGCTCTTTTGGCATTAGGCGATTTTGTTAACGGTACTTCTAAATATCAGAATAGCTGTTCTCGGGTGGTCAATGAAACAGCCTTAAGAGAAAGTCTGGATAAACTGAATGCTTACTATCGTTTTGAAGAAAAATACGATGATTGGGAATCGCTGGGCTTAAGAATTCAGGGAATAACTACCGGTGTAAAGTATGTAGCTGGAGCTTTAGATAATCCAACGGATTATGCTCGGACAATCATGGGGAGTATATCTGCAGGTATTGAGAAGGCAACCGTTGAGGGGTATATTAGCAGCCTCGAAGGAATGCAACAGGATAATGGATCATTTACGACAGAAGGCAGTACCAGCCTGAATAATACGATATGGGCTGTGATTGCACTGGATTTTGCGGCAAATAATGATTTTGTGACTGGTTATCAGCGTGAGAAAGCAGTTGAATATATTATTGCCCAACAAGACGAAAATGGTGGATTTGATGAAAGCGGATGGGGTGTTGATGTAGATGGCACTGCACATGCTTTGATTGCACTGGCACCTGATTATAAGGCGGATTATACAGGTGTAAAAGACGTTGTACGCAAGGCGATGGATTACTGTTACAGCAAACAATTGGATACCGCTGCTTTTGATAACTATGGTGAGAGTCCAGATTCTACGGCAGCAGTGATTGAGGCGTTAGCAGCGTTGGGCGTTAATCCCGGGGAATACTGGCTTAAGAATGGCAGCAATATGGTGGATGCGTTGCTTGCTTATCAGCTGGAAAACGGAGCATTTAATCCCCCATGGGATTTAGGGAATGTTAATGACATGACAACCTACCATGCTCTTCTGGCATTGAGTGATTTAGCGAATGGTTATTCGAAGTATCAGAATCGTTTACCGAAAGAAGCTTCTCTGTGTTTAATAGGAAGAAATGCTTCTTCGCTCGCACTGGACAGCGATGCGGTTATTGATTTTTCTCTGAATAATACCAGCGATGAAGCATGTGATGCGGTGGCTATTATTGCTTTGTACGATGTAAGTGACGAAGATCATATGTTGAACTATACCTATATAGAAAAAGAACTGGAAGCAGACGAAATCGTTACGATTGGTGCCGGTTTAACCATTCCGGAAACCGGTGAGTATGAAATCCGCATTTTGGTCTGGGATAATTGGGAAAATAGACAGGTGCTGCTCAGTCCAACAATACTGTCAGTATCAGCAGAATAGGAGGGCCGAGGGATGTTTAAGAAAAAGCTATTACTGCTGGCCTTATTAGGGCTTCTATTCTCCATTATTCCCGGTATAGCACTGGCAGATAACGGTCCTGAAATTAGTGTTGTGGAGGACACGGTGACCATTTCCGGGCAGGATGTTGATCCTGGGGAATGGGTAACGATTAGTGTAGAAAGAGAAGATGGGAAAAGGGCCTATATCAGCCAGATTAGATCAGACAATGATGGCTGTTACCAGTTTTGTTTTGAGTTAAAGGAAGGCGTTTATCAGGTTTATCTTTCGAATAGGCAAGAAGCGGTTTCGTGTACGGTAGAGGAAGAACAAGAAGGAAATGATGACAATAACTCTTCTCCGGGGAATCATTCTATTACACATACTGCCTATCTGCATATTGTTGGTGACGATGAACATGGGGTGATCCTTGACAGATATCTGATCCGATGGACAGATGAGAGCTATTATTTAGATGAAGCACTGGAAGACATTTTTGATGAACAGGGCATTGATTACTTGATTACCAATGATGGTTATTTGAAAAGTATTGACGGATTAAGTGAAAAGAAAGTGGGTTATCCTGAAAGTGGATGGAAGTACAAAGTGAATAACATTGTACCGGGCTATGGCATAGGCAGTCAAAAACTGAAGGATGTGCAAAAAATCATTCTTTATTATGCGCTGACGGCTGATGATCGCGGTCCAGGGTGGCCCAGTAGTGCAGGTGTGATATCGAATAAGACAGAACAAGTTAAACAAATATCTTCTGATTATCAAAATTATCTTAAAGAACTGGATAGTCACAATACGGTATTAAATGCAGGTAAACAAATGTCACCCAAAAAAGCTGAAGAGATCAAAAAAGATATTGAAGAGAACCAGGTGTCAGAAGAGGAAAATGTAGGAGTGGAAGAATGTGGTGTAGGTGATCATGAAGTATCCTTGTTTGTTCCTGCTGAAGCTTTACAGAATGAAAAGAAAATTACGGTTACAGAGTTAAATACTAAAGATGCCCCGACCGCTTTTGCGATTAAAATGGCATCATCTGTATACGAATTTGGTCCTGGTGGAACTACCTTTGATAAACCTGTAACGATAACTATTCAGGTACCGATTACCCAGGATATGGACATAAACAGTTTAACACCTGCTTGGTATGACGAACAAAAAGGTGAATGGATTCCGATTCCAGCAGTGATTGATCTGAAAACTGGTCTGGTTGTTTTTAAAATTGACCACTTTACTAAATTTGCCGTTCTTGAAACGGCTGGGCGAGTAAGTTTTTCTGATGTTGGAGAGAATCTGGTATGGGCCAGGGATGCCATCGAAATACTTGCCGGACAGGGTATTATAAAGGGAACAGGAACAGGAACAGGAACAGGCTTTGAACCGGGGCGTTCTATCAGCAGAGCAGAGTTTGTTCAACTCATTAGCAAAGCTCTGAATTTAACTGTGGATGAAACAGGGGAGATGGCGTTTTCAGATGTAAATGTTGATGATTGGTTTGCGGATGCTGTTAAGATTGCTTACTGTAATGATATTGTTTCCGGTTATCCGGATGGGACATTCAGACCAGACGCTAAAATAAGTCGTAATGAAATTGCGATGGTGTTAAAACGTTTGAACAAAGCACAGACTGCAGAGGATAATGCTGAAATCAAGGATATGGAGACAATTCCTGAATGGGCAAAGGATGCAGTGAATTGGGCCTATCAAGAGAGGTTGATCAGTGGTTATCCGGATGGGAGCTTTGGTGGAGGGCAATCCCTGACCAGAGCGGAAGCAGCCGTAGTGGTATACCGTTATCTTAACCGTTTTGGGGAATAATATTATTGTAGGAATGTTACTACTCAGCCGTGTTAATCCGTGTCTATTCTTTCCAACTGACCAACTGACCAACTAACCAACTTTATGCTGCATAATCTGTCAACTGTCAAAACTTGAGTTATTATTTTGTCAATGGCTGAGTAGTAACGTAGGAATATGTGTATTAGCGTATTACTAGTCAGAACCCTTGCTGCGATTCTTCTGGGTTTTTCCGAATCGTAGCAAGGGCGGTATCAGAAGTTAAGGGACTAATCTCGAATCCAGGCTTTAAATCCGGCAGCGTTAAGCAAATTGCAGGCCTGAATAGCCTGGGTTTGATTAATTTTAAGGCGCAAAGTTCCTTCATCTTCATCGCGAATGCCCAGAATATTTATGTCTTGTATATGAACGCCCTGATCGCCTAATATCGTTCCAATCTCACCGATGATTCCGATGGTGTCCGGAATAATGGCGATTACTTCAATTGCATCCTGGAGGCAGCGGCGCTGAACGGGCGCATTTTTGCGAAGGATGCTGGCCTGGTCAAGCAAAATGCGCAAAGCCTCGTTGTCATGGCTTTCCAGTGCCTTCAGATAGGCATTGATGTGATTGCTTGCCTGGCGCAGTTCACTGGTTACGGCTGAAGTATTTAAACTGAGGATATCTACCCATAGGTCAGCATTGGAGGCGGCAATTCTTGTCATATCCCTTAATCCTCCGCCTGCCAGTTCCAATGCATCTTGATTTTCATGGAGGTTATTCATTAGTGATGCGGCAAAAAGATGAGGGACGTGACTTACCCCAGCGATGGTGCGATCATGTTCCTCTGCCTGCATGATGACTACTCTGGCCCCAATGGAGCGAATCAGATCAGAGATTTCATCTAGTTTGTCTGCCGGGGTGGAAGTATCAGGCGTTAGGACATAGGCTGCATTTTCAAACAGGAATTTGTCTGCTGCAGTTAATCCGCTCTTTTCTGAACCTGCCAGGGGATGACCGCCGATATAATAAACGTCAGGTGGAAGCGCCTGTGCAAAGCATTCCATCACCCATGCCTTTACACTGCCAACGTCTGTCACCAGTGCGCCCGGTTTTAGCTGATGCTTAATCTGATCTATGACAGCGGGAATGGTTCGTAGAGGTGTGGCAATAATGATAAGATCGCATTCTGTGATGTCATCATCCCGAAGGATCTGGTCAATTACTCCTACTTCACAGGCCTGAATGCCTGTTTGCTCCATAAGATCCCGGCCGAGTATCTGTATGTGATCAGACCGATGGCGAAGTGCCATGCCGATCGAGGCGCCGATGGCGCCCAGACCGATGATGCCAATTTTGTATGCTTTCATGTTCTCACTCCTCGTCACATGCATCCATCATGCTTTGTTTGATGCGATGAGTGCGTTTCACCAGTGTTGTAAACTGGTCAGGAAAAAGGGATTGCGGGCCGTCGCTCAGGGCTTCGTTTGGATGCGGATGGACCTCTATCAGTAAGCCATCTGTACCAGCCGCAATGGCTGACAGCGACATCGGCTCGACCAGATGTCTTTTTCCTGTAGCGTGACTGGGGTCAACCATCACCGGCAGGTGGGTTAACTGCTTTACCAGTGGAATGGCGCTTAAATCCAGCGTGTTTCGTGTGTAGGTTTCAAATGTGCGGATACCTCTTTCGCAGAGAATCACCTGCGGATTGCCGCTGCCCAGAATGTATTCAGCGGCCATCAGCCATTCTTCGACTGTTGCAGAGAGACCTCTTTTTAACAGAATGGGTTTTTTCACCTTGCCGAGTTCCCGTAACAAAAAGAAGTTCTGCATATTACGTGCACCCACCTGAATGATGTCAGCATATTCTTCGAGCATGGGTAATGATTTTTGATCCATAATCTCTGTAACAATGGGCAGCCCTGTTTGTTCTCGGGCCTCTGCCATGATTTTTAAACCCTCTTCCCCCAACCCCTGAAAACTATAGGGGGAAGTTCGTGGTTTAAAAGCGCCGCCCCGGAGCATATTGGCACCCGCTTCTTTGACTGCGAATGCGGCTTCGAGGAATTTTTCGCGTCCTTCCACAGCACAGGGACCAGCAATGATACACACACTGCCATCGCCAATGGTGCAATCCCCTACCGAAATGGTTGTGTTACCTGGTTGAAATTCCCGCGATGCTAGTTTAAAAGGCTTCATAATGGGGACGATCTGTTCAACACCGGACAGGGAAGCAATGAGTTCACTTTCGATCTGACCCGGTTCGCCGATGGCGCCTAAAATGGTCCGATTGGTACCCTGGGAGAGGTGAACGCTCAAGCCTGCTTTTTTTAATACACTTATAACGTCTTCGATTTGTTCGTTGGAAACCTGTGGTTCCATAACAATAACCATTCTACATACCTCCTATTGAGGCAAAAAACGAAAAAGCCATGGGCAAAAACCCACGGCAATACAATACACTACGAGTGCTATTCTACCGTCCTTTGCCATCCTACATTATTTTACTCACTCAGTTTAACTTCCATACTACACGCTGAGTGTAACATAAGGGTTGATTTTCAACAAGACAAATAAATGGTGGATGGGTCAGGCGATAATTGAGAATGCACCAGGACACTGTGCGGCTTTCAAGATATTTCAGTCATTCCTTGCTTGTGTTCTGTGATTATTTGGTTATAATAGTTTATCAAAGCTTAGAAAAAAGCAGGTGAGAAGATGGAACTGATTGTTAAACCAAAAAAGAAATTTCAGGCTGCGGTTCCGGTACCGGGTGATAAATCAATCTCTCATCGCAGTGTGATCATTGGGGCTATTGCAGACGGTGTTACAGAGATTGAGAATTTTCTTCCCGGACAGGACTGCTTAAGTACGGTTCAATGTATGCGCCAGTTGGGTGTTGATATTGAACAAATAAACGATACTCATTTTAAGGTGTATGGGAAAGGTGTAAACGGATTAAAGGAACCGGACAACGTGCTGGATGTTGGAAATTCCGGGACGACGATGCGTTTATTAACCGGGTTGTTATCTGCACAGGGATTTTTTACGACGTTAACAGGGGATGCTTCCATTCGTAGGCGTCCTATGGAACGGGTGGCTATTCCACTCAGAAAAATGGGTGCACAGATCCAGGGCAGGGCAGAAGGGAAATATGCTCCGCTGGCGATTGCAGGTGGACCGTTAAGAGGGATAGAGTATCACACGCCAGTAGTCAGTGCACAATTAAAATCGGCGATATTACTGGCAGGTTTATATGCCGAGGGAGAAACAATGGTTACAGAGCCGGCCCAATCCCGAGATCATACGGAGAAAATGCTGGCTGGTTTTGGTGCTTCCATTCAATCCGAGGGCTTAACAACTACGATCAGGCCGGGAAGACTTCGTGCTCAAAAAACCTTTGTGCCAGGGGATATTTCCTCGGCTGCTTTCTTGCTTGTTGCTGCGGCGATTGTACCCGGGGCACGCATTACGGCGCAGAAGGTAGGGATCAATCAAACGCGAACAGGTATACTGGATGTATTGAGTGAGATGGGGGCGTCCATCAGTATTGAAAATCAAATGGAAAGTTCAGGTGAACTGTTGGCGGATATTACGGTAGAGGGAACGGAGCTTCGGGGAACCTGTATTGGGGGAGATATTGTTCCGCGCCTGATTGATGAAATACCTGTTCTAGCAGTGGCGGCAGCGGCTGCTAGCGGGAAAACGGTAATCAAAGATGCTGCAGAGCTAAAGGTAAAAGAAAGCAATCGTTTGCGTGCGATTACAGTGGAACTCAGAAGATTTGGTGTGGACATTGCGGAAACCGAGGATGGGTTAATTATTAATGGCGGCGGAAATTATTCCGGTGCCGTGTGTGAGTCCTATCACGACCACCGTATTGCGATGTCCTGTGCTCTCATGGGACTCATTTCTTCCGGCCAAACGGTGATTCGTGATGCCGAATGTATATCAGTTTCCTTTCCAGGATTTGAACAGACGCTAAATGACCTTTAAGATTGAGGGGGGAAAGCATGTTACGCTATTTTACAGCGGGTGAATCCCATGGACCGGCATTGACAACGATTGTAGAAGGCATGCCGGCTGGACTGAAATTAGAGCCTGAATATATTGATGCACAACTTGCCCGAAGACAGCAGGGATATGGTCGTGGGGGAAGGATGAAAATTGAAAAAGACCGGGTGGAGATATTGTCCGGTGTCCGTAATGGATATACCCTGGGCAGTCCCATTACCTTTCAGATCAGGAATAAAGACTGGGAAAACTGGAAGGAATATATGGGGGCATCCAACAGTGATATGGAAACTCGGAGGGTCTCTATACCGCGTCCTGGTCATGCGGATTTGGCCGGAATTGGGAAGTATGGACACAGTGATGTAAGAAATATTCTGGAGAGAGCAAGTGCAAGGGAAACGGCTGCTCGGGTTGCCGCCTGTACGGTAGCCAGATGTTTGCTGGAACACTATGGGATTGAGATAATGGGCCATGTAGTGCAGATCGGTCACGTTAAGGTAGAGGTGGAAAATCTGGAATCAATAAAGAACACATTGTCTGGTTCGGAATTGTTGTGTGGAGACCCTGCCGCCGAAGAGGCCATGAAAAAGGAGATTGATGCTGCCCGTGAAAAAGGAGATTCCCTGGGAGGCGTTTTTGAGATCATTGCCAGAGGCGTACCGGTAGGCCTTGGCAGCCACGTGCAGTGGGATCGTAAACTAGATGGTCGTATTGCAGGCGCTTTCATGAGTATTCAAGCCATTAAGGGCGTAGAAATTGGCGTTGGTTTTCAGGCGGCCTCTCTGCCAGGATCAAAGGTTCATGACGAAATATTCTATGATGAAAATAAATACGTTAGGGGTTCCAACAATGCCGGAGGAATCGAAGGCGGCATTTCCAATGGACAGGATATTGTTGTAAGGGCTGCTATGAAACCGATTGCAACACTATATAATCCGCTTCGAAGTGTCCATCTGGGCAGTGGTGAATCGGCTGAAGCCGCCATCGAACGTTCTGATATTTGTGCAGTTCCTGCCGCCGCTGTGGTAGGGGAAGCGGTGCTGGCATTTGAACTAGCCAATGCGTTCTTAGAAAAATTCGGTGGAGACAGCATTATTGAGATTGATGCACGGGTGCAAAAACTAAAGGAGGCATTATAGATAAAAACTATTCAATTTGAACCGATCGGGGTGATTCGTTCACCTTTCAAAGATATAAGCGAGATTCCCCGGCAGAGTATCTATGCTTCGAATGAACGAGCGGTGGTGGAAATCAGGGAGGAGTTAAAGGACGGATTAACTTACCTGGAACAATCAAAGTATATCGTGATTTTGTTCCATTTCAATCAATCGGATTCCTATGAACTTATTCAATACCCGCATGGAGGAAGTGAGGCCAGGGGAGTGTTTGCTACCCGGTCACCTCGTCGTCCCAATCCCATTGGGATGTCTATTGTTAAGTTGTTAAAAATAGATGGATGCAATTTGGAGATTCAAGGGGTAGACATGCTGGATGGAACGCCGGTGCTGGACATTAAGCCCTACTCTGAAGGTTTGAACCCTCCTTCTGAAAATGAAGCATAGTTATTTATTGATTAGTTAGAAAATAGGTTGAGTATAAGTGGAATTATTAGTTGGACAGTTGGTTAGTTGGTTAGACAGTTGGAACGTTGAAGTACTTTAATTAGAAAATGGTTTTTTAATAGACACAGACCTTTTTTTGTAAGGGGTCAGGGGTTAGGAGTCAGGAGTCAGGCGCTATGTGCCAGGCATTGCCCTCACCCCTCATCAAAAAGGTCAGCGTAGTCTGCGTCTATTAACGTTCTATTTTCTAACTAATCATTTATTAAATACAAAATTTTCTAAAAATTTATTCCTGATTGCTATTGCATATTTGTTTCTACATGATATAATAAACAACAATTTTAAAATTAGCAAAAGCGATGATGGAGTAAAGTACGTTGAAAACAGCTGTCCAGGGAGAAGGTGTCATTGACTGGGAGCACCTTTACAGTATGATTGACTGAAGTTCCCTCCAGAGCAGCCAGCTGAAACTCATTTTGAGAAAGTAGGTTTGGACGTTGTCTTCCGGCGTTAACAGGAAGAGGGTATCGGAATGCAGTTCCCGTACTTGGTTGAGTGGTTCTGTCTTATGACAGGGCAACTTGGGTGGTAACACGGTAAGCGTAAGCTTTTCGTCCCTTGGGATGGAAGGCTTTTTTTGTACGATTGTATCATCATTCCCGTACCTTTATTTGAGTGGATCTATTAGAGATCAATCGGGGTGGTACCGCGGAATGCCCATAGCTTTCGTCCCTCTGCAGGGATAAGGCTATGGGTATTTTTATATTTAGGAGGATGAAAAATGGTTATTGTAATGAGTATTCAAGCTAGTGTAAAAGAAGTCGAAAAGGTGAATGAAAATCTAAATCAGATGAATTTTAAGACCCAGATTATTCGTGGGGTAAAACGTATTGTTATTGGTGCGATGGGAGATCAGCAGGGGGTTAATCTGACTGCCCTGGAACAAATGCCGGGTGTGGAAAAGGTTGTTCGCATTATGAAACCCTATAAATTAGTGAGCAGAGAATCAAAGGATGAAGACACAGTCATAAATGTGCGCGGGATTAATATTGGGGGAGTTACAGGTGTTGTCATGGCAGGACCCTGTGCAGTAGAAAGTCGGGAACAGCTATTAACTGCGGCGAGAAGTGTCAAAGCAGCCGGGGGACATATTCTGCGGGGTGGGGCTTTCAAACCACGTACATCTCCGTACTCCTTTCAGGGAATGGAAGAAGAAGGTTTGAAGATCTTACAAGAGGCATCTATGGAAACGGGATTGCCAGTGGTTACCGAGGTTATTGATGAAAAGAGTCTGGAGATTGCGTTAGACTATGTAGACATCCTGCAAATTGGGGCCAGAAACATGCAAAATTTTCGACTGCTTAAAGCCGCTGGAAAGACAGATAAAGCGGTATTGTTGAAGCGTGGTATGTCTGCAACCATCGAAGAATGGATGATGGCTGCCGAATACATTATGTCTGAAGGCAATGGCAGAGTAATTTTATGTGAACGAGGTATCCGTACATTCGAAACGGCTACACGTAACACCCTGGATCTAAGTGCTGTGCCGCTGGTAAAGAGATTAAGCCATTTGCCGGTTATAGTGGATCCCAGTCATGCCACCGGGGACAGGGAACTGGTTACCCCGATGTCTCTTGCTGCAGTTGCAGCCGGAGCAGATGGGATTATTGTTGAGAGGCATCCAGACCCAGCCAAAGCACTCTCTGATGGTCCGCAATCTCTGAATCCGGAGCAATTCCAAGCGCTCATGAACAAGCTAACTGCGATAATGCCATTGATGAACAGGCA
>JAYEHK010000079.1:0-17919 GCA_034659475.1 Bacillota bacterium
ATTGGGTATCACGTTTTTCCCATTCGTCTGTTATCCACGTAGCAAAAACAGCAAAGTTCTTCTGCGCTCCTAAACTGACCTTTTGGGGCAGTCCCCGCCAAGCATTATGAACCTTGGCAATATCAGTTTTGGTAATTTTTTGTTTCTGCGGATTGATCATAAGGAAGCGATTTTTTTCACTTTTTTTCATACGGGACTGTTCCTGCAGATACTGCCCGTTGGCACGTTCATAAAACCAGTGGGTTTCATATTGTGCCCCACCAACTGCAGGAGCAAAAATCCTTCGCGACAACTTCTCCATTTGAATATGAAAGGCGTGGTTGGAAAAGAAATCCGCTTCGCTGACTTTATTCTGACTATTGGAGGAACGGGAAATGTCTGGAATGATACTACTCGCAAGAACCGGATCAACTTCAGTTAGTTTTACCTGGACATATATATTGTCCAGAGAAGCGTCATCTTTAAATCTAGCATTGGATATTGATGCTGTTGTCTGTCCACCGTTGACGATTTGGAAACCTCTTACAGAGGAAACCGCTAATCCGTTTTCCTGTTTTTCAATTTCAACATCAGTTGCCGTAGCAGATATTCCATTGTTATAGGCAAAATAGCGTTTTGGCTGCCCGAGGATGGTTTCACGAATCTTTTTGTTGACTGCCCTTTTTGTGCTCAGAAAAGACCGCACATTCCCTTCCAGTAATCTGCTGCCATACTTGTCATAAATGTCTGCAAGAACATTCCCTGGAATAACGCAAAGGAAACTGCGATACTCATCGGTTTGTGCAGAACTGGCTTCAAGACAAGGTATGCCACCTTGAATATAATCATCAAATTCAATAAAAATTTCATCACGGCCACTTTCCGATTCCATGACCCGGAAAAAGCGGTTCATATCCCAGACATGATATTCCACTGGAACCCCTTGTATTTCAGCAAATGGGAGGGTTTCAATTCTTTCGCTGGCAATTTTGTCTGTTAACAGGATAAAGCTGTATTTGCGTATGCGAGATTGACTTGCTCTGATGTTTTCAACCAGATCATATGCAGGCGTACTAATTTCCATTTCCTTGTGCAAGGATCCAACCAATGCCTCATCCAGAAAGGCAAGCAGTCTATCAAACACCGTCTTGGCCTGGGTCATGGTTAATGTCTCAGGTTCATCGCTGCCGTTAAAGTCCGCGATAAGCAGGTACATTGTCATATCAAAATCATCCAGTGCATATCCGTCTACTCTGATCCTTCTGTTACGCCTGCCAGTACCGGTATAAAAGCAAGACTCATAATCAGGAATGACCCCTGCATCCAGCAAAGAGTTTGCTGCCTGCCCAACAAATGATGGCACGGTTCCTTCCCGATCGCTCTCAGCAACTACCCTTACCAAGGTTAAAAACTCTCTTCTGTATTCCTCCAATTCCATATCCTAGTCCTCCCCCAACAGCTCGTAGCTACTGATCTCAGAAATATTAACTTCATACGAGGCTGCAATAATGCCTGTATCAATATCCTTGCGCCGAATCCGCGGAAAGCCCTCAGCAACCGAAAACAGCCTTATATTTCTGCAGGCGAAATAGAGATCATAGTATTCCTTGCGATCAACAACTCCTGATTCCAAAATCCTCATAATGAAAATTTCCATCGCTTCCGGAAATCCCTCCAGAGCCATTTTGGTTTCATTGATCAAAAGCGGCAGAGATGTAGCCGCCGGATCCGTAGAAGAGGTTTTTTCTGCTTGAACCCAAGCAATTCTTCCTTCTTCATCGGTATCCAATTGTTCTATTGAAGATATTTTGAGGGACGGTGCACCAGGATTTGTTGTTTTAACCTCATACCAATAATCATTATAAATAAAGTCTCTATCTACTTTAGTAGGACCAATCCATCCTGCAACAGCAGTGTTAACACCATACTTGTCCAGCAATCGATTTTTCAAAAAATAAATTTCACCAAACACACCCTTGAGTTCCTGTTCCGAAAGCAACCCCATATTACCCTTTTCCATTAGTCGCTGCCATAGTGCATAACGGGTAAGAACCACAGCCAGCCCTTTCTTTTTGTCTGCACAGGAACGGGATGCCTCGGCTAGGTCCCAGCAAAGATGGGTAAACACCTCCTGCTGGTCTGGTTGAACAAGCCTGAAGACTAGGGTATGAGTACCATCTCTCCGCAAACCGGATGATACCTCAATGGAACGGCTACACGCTGGTACATTGGTCGGCTTGTTGCTGACAATGATAAAGAACTCACGGTTACCTGTCGAATCCAGACCTATAAAAAACTGGAGCGGATGAGTTGCATCATATCCCTGGTATACAGGTTCTCCCGGTAATTCCCTCAGGGCATTCCATTTAATTGTGAGTTCATTAATCGTCAGCATCTTCAACCTCGGAAAACGCTTCGAGAAGTTGTTGCAGTTTTACCTTGTTGATGATGTAAACTACAGTTTGATGTCCCGCTTCAACCGACCCTCCAGGGAATCCTAGTCCTATGGCCGTGAAACATTTACCGTTTGCTTTTAACCTCTCTTTTGTTTCAGCAGCCAATGGATCCTCTCCATAAATATCAATAAAATGTAACACCAGTAACGGTTTTCTGCCCTGAATCAAATAGGCATTGTCTGAAAGGTTTGCGCCTTTTTTGCCGACTTGTTCAATTTTTTCTATATCTGTTGTTATAGATAGTCCAAATTTTGTACATGGTCTTGAACCTACTCGAGACTTATTCCCGTTTATTCTAAGTGATTCTCCCTCTCTGCCGGTATCAGTAAAACGTCTTTCCAGATGAATTGTACGATCACTTAACACTTTAACCGTCTCATTACTACGTTCTCCCTCTGGTATGACGACATCCCAATATTGTAGATAGTCCATTTTCTCTATATAGTCGGCCAAACTGTCTGCATTGAATTTAAGATACATTGGATCAGTCAGAAATTCACGTACAAGCCAAGCTATTTCGGATGCGGGAACATCCTTCCACATAAGGTTCTCAGCCCCATATACATCCTTGTCAGTAAGTCTCTCATATTGGCTCAGACTGGCAATGAACTTCATGATTGATTCATAGTTGTGCTCGATCATTCTGACCTTGTTTAAAAACCGTGGGGTCTCGATTAACTTTCCACTTATAGATACCGTATGTACAAATTCAGAAGCAGCTTTCATTTTATTCCGTGAGGTAACCAGCAGCTTGCCAACCATTGTATCAATACTATCCGGATGGGAACGCACCATCAGGCCATAATCTCTTGGGGTTAATTCATGTCTCCTCATTTCTGCTATTTCATTGCGGAGTTCCTGGGTGGCAATTGTGATATGTGCGTAACATTCCTTGGCGTCCCTGGACATCCATATACGGCATAACTTGTCATAACCCGGACGATAGCCGAACCATCGTCCCATTTGCAGAAGCGTATCATATGCCTGTGAATTTCGATAGAAATAACTGACACATAAGCCTTCCAGAGTCAAGCCACGAGAAAGGCTGATCCCTCCAATAGCGATAACCCTGAGTCCGTTTTCTTTGGAAGCGCTGTAATCTAGACTCCTAGTTTTAGTCTTCTGATTGACAACAATAATTCTGATAGGTGAGATGGCCTCATGCAGGTATTCATGTTGAATAGTCTCCCAGGAAATACCGCTTGCAATTCCCAGATCATATTTATCCCATATGTCACGTAAAAACTTAATTGATGAAATACGGCAAGCCCGCTCCATTGGTAACCCTCGATAATTTTGAACATCGATTCTTATTTTATCCAGCCACGATTGGACATGATTGTGGATCTGCTCATGAATATCGTTGAAACGGCTTATATTGATAAGCATCGACCGATGTTTTGTTACTGTCGGATTTAAATCCATCACCGCATTGCATAATAAAAAGTAGCCCAATGCTTCATATAGAGAATCCGGCAAAGTATCAAGATCATAATCCTTCTTGTGCTTGAGGGGTAGTATGTTCTCAGCATCGTCTATTTCGCAAACATTCTCGTCATAAGTTCCATTTTCTCCAAAATACTTGGCACTGCCTATATAATTGTTCGGGGGACTAAGGGTGTATATAAAATCACTTGGGAATAAATCGTCATCAAGCATCTCATGCTCGCCTTTGGGATCTATAAATATATTGGCATATGGTGTTGCAGTTACACCAACATAAGATGTTCTTGTAAACAAGGACAGCAGCTGACGGATACAATGATTGATTGCCGTAGGAGTATCCTCAGATTTGGTATTTACAGAAGCATTGTCAGCTTCATCATCAATCAACAGCATCGGTTCATCAATCAAACCATCGTCACGCATATTATACTTTTTAAGCCACTTGTACAGGTACTCAAGACGCTGTTTTTGCTTTTTCACAACAAACAAGACTGGTTCCGCACAGGTTGTAATACGAAGATTAAGGTTGTTAAGCAACTTTTGGTCAAAATCATTTGCTTTTGAAGTGAACGTTGCCACAAAATGTTTAGGGTCTACCTTTCCAACTCCAATGGACATTTCTTTTCCATATTTATCAAGAAATATTTCACTATCCAGTCCCACAAGCTCACAATCCAAGCGTTCCTGGGTTTGTTTGCGCAGATTTTCCTGCATACCGGTCAACACAATAATAACTCGATATCCAGCATCCATAGCCTTATTACATAAGGCAGTATAATTTACTGTTTTACCAGATTGGACATCTCCCATAATCAAACCACGTCGTGTCCATATACCTGTTTAAGCCGGGTTACCAAGCAAGTCCAGTGTTTCATCAGCTACCCTGCCAATTGTGCTAACTACCTGTTCATTCCAATCCTTGTGAGTAAGCAAATATTCCCTGTACCGGTTCCAATAGAAGAAGTCGATATCTGCGCGTCTTGTGTCCAACCACGGCTTATAAGTATTGGGGTCAACGACAGCAATTCCATTATCCATATGTACTTGGAGACGCTCAAAAAGCATCCTCAGAATCTGCTGATATTCATCGTCATTCATGGGGAATCTAGCCCTCAACCAATTGACGGTTTCAATTACCTTTTCCTCACCAGGAACACCGCCATCAGAATCAGACAATTCCACAAGGCAATGACGGATAAATTTTTCAAATTTAAACCGGCTATCTTTCATTTTTCAATACCTCTTTCCTTATCTGTTCTATGACTTCTGGCATAAGCGAAAAAGGCTCGAATTTTTCGATCCAAGCCAACCGTTTTTCCAAAACGTCCTGCTCCTGTTCCAAGGATCCCAGTATGTTCATGGCCATATCGCGCACCTTTTCCGTCGTATTGGTTTCCGTTGAAAATTGTTCATCCTCTGTCATATCTACGTACATAGCATTCAGAGGAAAACTCGCTTCAATTAAATTCAACATGGACTCAAATTCCCTGTGGTGTTGACTTCCCATCTTCAGGCGTACGGATTCTACAATTGGATGTTCCCGGTTTATTATATATTGAATACCTTTGCGTGTTTTGTGTCTCTCCCAAATATGACCAACATCATCCCGGATTTCTTTTCTTCCCCGAAAGGTCCAGGTCCGCTTGCTTCCTTCTGCAATTCTATTCACAATTCTCACCAGATTTCGTCTTACAACATCTGGCGGTACTGCCGTAGACTTTCGAATATCTAGTTTCCATAATTCATCCAAAGAATTAGGAATATCTATACGCACCCTAGCAAGCTTGTATAACTCATCCTGTCGAAGAAGACGAAACCATGTACCCCAAACTAACAGTCGTCTATTTCGATAAACGTAGAACCCTTGGTTCTTTCGCATACCATCTTCACCGCCAAGGCTTTGCAGTTCTTCCTTGGTCAACCGGCTTACATGTGGAAGAATATACGGAATTGCTGTGATCCTGCTCCCATTGACAACAATCGGTTCAGCATCCATAATTTGTTCGCTTTTTCCCACAAGGAACGGATCAATCGAAACAATTGGAGCATTGTTGATATACATGGTTACACGTTTAATTCCCGGTTCTCCAGATAAATAGCGATGAAATACCAAAGCAATATGTAATCTTACATCATCAATTTTACTACTGAAGGCATCATCAAAAGATACAGCTCCAGCAGCCATTCTATCAAATTTATTCCAAACAACAATCGTTCCTTTTCCATAATCCTTCAACTGATCAATGCCCGGAAGATCTACAAGCTGTTCATCATCTAGAGCAAGCAAAGTCCACTTTTTCTTTTCTTTTATAACATCCAGGTCCCACTGCCTGGCTGAATATATGCCATCCTTTAAGGAAACAACTGTTAAACTTCTACACTGGGATAGAGATGCTGTTTTTAGTCCTAAGCCAAATCTACCCATATCATTGGGATTACGTTCATCCAATGGACTCTGACTTCCATATTGCATCGCATTTGTAATCTCTTCGGGAGACATACCTTTACCGTTATCAACAATAATCAGGTATGGATCGTCAAGTGGCCAGAATTCTATTTTAATTTCAGTAGCTTCAGCTGAAATGCTGTTATCCAGCAAATCAGCTATGGCTGCCTCAAGACTGTATCCAAGTGCCCTAGTTGACTCCATTAGTACAGGGGCATATGGCGGAAGATCAATCTCTGTCAAAAACTCGCCTCCCTAATTGTTTTTTCAACAACTTTGCTCATATTCTTAGTTCATTTTTTCCTCCAGCTACATGAATTCCACTTAAATATTTCCCATTATAGGTAATATACTTCTATTATTATGTTATTTCCTGCACGTATGTTAAAAATATTGATTATAGTCGAAAAACAAGTCTGGTTGAGCTGATTCTCGGGGATTCCCCGAGAATCATATAGAAATTCCTTTCTCCAAAAGTTCTAACAACAACTTATCCCGAGGCACATCTAATCTATCTCCCAAACCGCCTCTCATAATACCTCTCCACCTGCTCATCACAGATCTTCATAAGCATCTGTTTCTCCTCTACCTTCAAGGCCTTCCACAACCGTGCATTAAAAGCCACATTATTTAAATCCCTTTTGTGTTCCATAAAAGACTTCCGTTCAAACTTTTCAAAAGGCATCGTAAGCATCAAGCGGGTCAGTTCAAAATCGTTCAATTCTCCAATTCGATTAAGAATACTTTTAGGCACCTCAACCGGATGCCCCTGATCTGCTCTAGATTGATAAAAATCTCGGAAATAGCTGGTCAGTTTACCGAGATCAACTTCTCCTTTGTCATCTGCCAAACCAAGCATTCCCTTGAGTAAGACCGGCTTGTAAGACATGCTCATATCTCCTGAACGTACAAAAGACAGAAAATCTTCCTTTAAGGTAGCTGCGGTCCGCTTTTTGATTCCCAGTTTACTGCGGATTTCGTCTACCCTCTGTTTGTAGAAGTACCGATAATTAATCTGGCCCATTTTCATCTCCAGATCCGGCCCCGGAGAAATTCGATTGCTGTCAATCCACTGGCGTACAGTCTTATCATCCACATACAGCTCAATCGCTAATTGGTGAGCTGATATCATATCCTTAATCTCTTCCTGCCAGTCAAAAATATCAATCACTTCATAATCGGTTGCATATACATTGTGGGGCAGGAACAGTTCCGGCTTTTCCCCCAACAGGTAAGCAGCATGCTCCTCTGCCATTTGCTCATCAGGGGCAAGCATCAGTGCTCCGGGCCGATACTCCTTTTGTTTTAGCAAACGGTGAAGACTTACCGCATGGTTCAGCCGGTTGGTCTCATCAACAAAATCAAAAACCAGTAAGGCTTGCTTGCCGGGTGCGGTACGCGTCCCTCTCCCCAGTTGCTGAAGATAGATCACCCGAGAGAGGGTGGGCCGTGCCATAAATAAAACCGAGGTTTTCGGACTGTCCCAGCCTTCGTTTAAAATGTCACAGGCACAGAGTATCTTGATGTTGTCATTCTCATAAGCTTGAAGAACTTCTTGCCTATCCTCTTTCTTCATCCTGCCATCCACGGCTCGGGCCGGTACTCCCCATTCAGTAAAAAGCTCCGCTAATTCCCGAGCATGATCAACACTGGCACAAAAAACGACCGTCTTCTCGCCCGAAACATGGGTGAGATAAGTATCCACAATCAATTGATTTCGTTCAGGCAAGTGAACTTTTTCGTCCAGATCCTGAATGTTATATTTAATCCCGTTAAAATGAACCCTGGAAAAATCAATGTTTGTTTTAACCCTTACGCAACGTATGGGTACCAGTTCCCCGATCTCTACCGCCGTTTTAAGATCCAGACGATGGGCTTCGTGCTTAAAAATTTCCATGATGGATTCCTGATCATGTCGTTCAGGAGTAGCCGTAAGGCCCAATAAAAACAGGGGGTGAAAATAGGAGATGACCTTGCGATATGTATCTGCTGCAGCATGGTGCGCTTCATCAATAATCATGTAATCAAATTGATTAGGCGAGAATTGATCCAGATTCTGAAAAATCCTTTGAATACTTGCCACCACTACCTCCGCAGCGGGTTGTTCTTCATAATCGGTGATTTTTTCGGTGCGTGCCTGTGGCCAGAGTTCTCGGAACCGCTCTACTGCCTGATCCAGCAATTCCAATCGATGAGCAATGAACAATGTCCTTAAACCCATCCGTTTTGCATCCAGCACTGCGACAGTTGTTTTTCCTGTACCTTGAGCATCTGCAACCAGTGCCATAGAACCCTTCTCTTCCCGCCATGCCTCCAGATTGTTGAGACATTCCTTCTGATGCTGGCGAAGCTCTAGCACCTTGCCTTTTTGACAAGGCAGGTAATCCTCCCCGGTTTCAAAATGCGGATCTTGTCCGAGAAACTGACGCAGTTCGGATTTCACCTGTTCACGCTGATTAGCCAATTGCCGGTAGGTCCAGATATAAACCTGCCAGCGCTGATAAGTCAGGCTGTTCCTCCTCATGAGATCATCCTGATATTTGTCCAGGGAGATCAGTGCCGGATTGTGCACCTGTTCCCCGTCAATCTCTATCGCATAACGCTGCAGCCTGGTCTGCAGGGCATAATCAATATATCGGCTGTTACCGTAAATGTCCTGGAAAGGAAACTCATTCATAAGGTATTGGGCATTTTCCAGCCCAAAGGTTTCATAGAAAAGTTCTGCAAACAAATCCTCCGCTGGTGTAGCACCATCCACGCAGTTCATGGAATTATTCTCAAAATGATCCGGCACGTACTCACCCCCCAATTAACTCTTACCCTTGCTTCTTTACTTAACCACTGCAGACAAATTAGCCCTGCGTTTATCCCCTGATTCATCCACTCTATAGCCCGTTTGGGCCGTCACTCGCTATAATGGAGGCCCTTCAGCAAAATATTTCCTAAGCTCAAAATTTCTAGACCGCTCCTCCATTTCCCTCTATTTTCTTTTACACCCATTACTTCCCCACAAAAAAAGAGACCGCTGCCAAACGATCTCTATCTTATCCGAATATTATCTAAACTGTTATCTTTTCACTCACAAAAGGTTATTTTCTATACTAAATACCCATGACCCGAGAACATACCCAATTGCCAAATGCAACCACCATTGAAAATTGGTGCGGAGTGCGGGCGAGTCACTGGGGCAGGTCCGCAGACTCATTTTTCCATTATTTCGCATATTTCACTAAATCAAAAAGTCGTTTATTTTGGTATATCCGCTCCTTACCCAGTTTCTCCGATACTAAAAAGCCCTTCGTTTCCAGGGCAGTCAGATAATTAACGGCAGTTCGCCGTGAAACGCCTAAACCCTCTGCAATATATTGTGTTTTGGTATAGAACTCATAAAATAGCAGATCAATAAGCTCCTTCGAGTAAATTTTAGGTAGCTTTTCTTTTATTTCTGCGGTCATGGCATCCACTTCGGCATAGTTCCGCGTCAGAGCAAGTCGCCCAAGAGCAGCGGTAAGGTCCTCACTACTCAGGAAAACAGTTACCGAGCATCAAAAAGCCCTTCAGCCGTTTCTATTAAACATGACCAGGCAATTCCCAAATCATCCTCTGCTGTTTGCCAATTACTCACGGCAATTCTTATGGCCGGTTGACCATGATAGATTGTTGAGGTAAAAAACGCTTTGCCCGTTTTACTTATCCGGTTTAAGAAGGTATTTACCAATGCTGGGGTTATCTTTTCAGCTTCGATATCGAAGGTAAAGCAGACGATGTTTATTTTCGGCGTGGCCAGTAATCTGAACCATTTACTTTGATTAATTCTATCTGCAAACCCCTGGGCAACTTCGCAATTTCGCTCAACAATTTCTGCATATCCGTTCTTTCCATAGGCCATAAGGCTGAACCACAGCGGCAGGGCACGAAGTCGGCGTGAATTCTCGGGTGTCAGATTAAAGATCGCCGGGTTTTCGCTGGTTTCATTCAGATAGGCCGAACTATTGTAGAAGATCTCACTTTGTAATTTTTTATGTCTGGTAAATTGAACGGCCGAATCATAAGGAACATTCAGCCATTTATGCGCATCGAGGGTAATGGAATCTGCCAGATTCATGCCCTCCAGAAGATATGCGTATTCTGGGGAACATCCTGCAATCCCGCCAAAGGCACCATCAACATGCAGCCAGAAGTCAAACGCTGACTTCAGCTCACCGATTGCCTGTAGATCATCAAAATCACCCGTGTTTACCGAGCCTGCACTGGCTATGACAATGCATTCATTTTCTATATTGGCTGCCAGCATTGCTCGTAGTTGCTCGATATCAACGGACTCACTGTTTTCATTTTGCGGGACCAGGTGTACTGATTTCCGGCCAAATCCCAGCATATCAATCGCTTTAAAGATGGATGAATGGGGTGAACCCGCTAGAATGACCGGTCGCTTCAAGTCAAACATCCCCTCTTCTGTGAAGGAAAGACCCTGCTTCTCTGCAATCCTGCCGCGGGCATTTGCCAGGCTTACAAAGTTAGACATGGTTGCGCCTGTAACGAAGGTACCGCTAAAGGATTGATCGATCCCCAGCAGCTCTTTTAACATATTCAATGCCTCTGCTTCGATTTCGTGTTCCAGCGTTCCTGGGATTCCAAATGCGTTTTGGTCGTAAATCGTTGTCAGTATATCCCCGGCAACCGCTGCAGGCGTAGCGCCTCCAACGACATAGCCAAAATATCTGGGGCCTGCGCTGGCGGTAATATACTTCTCGTAGCAGGCATTAAACTGATCCAAAGCACTCATTGCCCCCAGGCCATTTGCAGGTAATTGGAAGGGTTCTTTGGCGGGGAAAAATTCCGGTGCAACAAATCGACTTTCTAAGGTTTCATAGTATTCACTCGCTTGAAGCATCACTTTGGATAATATCTTTTTTATCTCGTTTTTATCTGCGTTTAGTTTGCTATACATGTGATCTCCTCATTTCAAGCTTCCTGTCCGGTATGGTTTCGCCGTTAGCCTTACTCAATAATGCTCCAATGCAAGCCCTGCTAACAAACAAGTTAAGCACCTGGTTCTTAACTTGTTAACTTATCAAAGGGCACCTACCTTTCGGCAAATGCCCTTTTACTACAAGCAATAATTCCGTAACAAATGCTGTCATGTAGATAAAATACCAATAATACTATGTGTAATCTCTTCAATCTTGCCTCTGTTTAAGCACCCAATTTTATACAGCACTATCTCCTGATCTGCAGTAAATATTTTATTGGTTCTAACATTACTTGTTTTCCTTAACGATCCTTCTTGAAAGTCATCATCCTGAATTAAAACTGCATAATTATCATAAGTGCTTTGACTGGTAATCTGGGCTAAAATCAAGTCATCACCATCGAGATCAGCACATACAAAGGCTGGTCGCTTTTTGGAATTGGTTAAATCTGAAAAAGGGAATGGTACCACAACTACATCTCCCTTTACAAATCCGCCCATGCTTCGTCCTCCTCTGGTTTCAGCCAGTCCTTTGCCAGCGCTTTTTCGCTGGCTAATGTGATGTCATCAATAACTAAGCTCCTGTCATATTTGCTTCTTTTATATTCAATATACTCTAAGTAGGCAGCCAATTCTTGAAGGATATTCGGTGGCAAAGATTCTATTTTCTTTAATAAAGCCTCTTTACTGACCATATCTATCACCTTCCTTAAGCTTAACTTGTACACTTATTAGTATAATATGAAAAACAATATTTATCTTAGCGCAGGCAAAATTATATTACGACAAATTATCTTACTCATGTTTGCAGCAAAGCAAAAAAACGTTCTTTTCGCTTCCTTAGGGTTCCATGATGCCATGCTAATAAATCCGCCTCTCCAAAATAACCCCTCTGACCCCGGGTCCACCCCTCCGGCCCGCCCGTTTATCCGTTGCTGGGGGAACACAGGGGGACGGTTCTTTTGTGTTGCTTTAATTCTATCGTCGATAATATGTAATTAAAACACAAAAGAACTGTCTTCATGTGTTCTATATTATTTAAATTGAATAACTTCACCTAACCTAATGACCTTCTCTTCATTTTCACGGTTATTGGCTGTCCAGGATACGTTTACTTCTGACGAATCAAAAATTTTCTTGATGGTTTGTTCATCTAAGCCTTTGGAATAGAACACAAATTGAGCACCATATTCAGCAAATTTTTCTCCTGTATTATCTTGATTATACGATTCTCCGGACCAATATCGTTCTATATCATATGCATTGGCTGCTTCTCTGAGATTAGGTATTATAACTTTTCTGTCTGATATTTTGTTTGATTGCTCTATATCCAGAGAAAATTCAATATTCTTAAAATCACTCTTTGCTGCATTTTCTAAACCTTTGGTTCCTACAGACTGAAATTCTTCATCAGTTAAATCAGACACATTAAATTGCAAATTGATTTGAGGTTCATCTTTGGCGTCTCCTGTGCCACAACCGGTCAAAGCTAACATTACGCTTAATAAAAGTACCGCAGAAAAAATAAATCTTTTGATAGGATTACCCCCTTCTCTTTACCTCACGATTTCCTGTTAATGTAAATATAAATCACGTCTGCCATTTTAACACTTTAATTAACATGCTGCCAGACTCGATAAACCTAAAAGAACTGCGCAAACTATTTGGTTTACGCAGCAGCAGTTTTAACAATTGCCATGTCTGTAAAATCCCGTTCTCTCTGACAGATAGTACACCAATATTTATAAGAAATATTCTTATGTCCCTATTTGGTTTTTGATGAAATCCACACTTTGTTTATGAGATTATCACCCTCCATCTTATGCTTCATTGTTATCTACACCAATAATCATTGTCACGACTATAAACAGCTTTTTTGTCAACATGCATAGTAACCCTGATATTTTGGCAAAATTAAAGTGGAGGTGACTATTTTGGCAATTACATTAACAGCTAAAGAACAAATGCTCATACAGGACCAGAAGTGTCATGAAGAACTTTGTATCCAAAAGTATCAAAATGGTTCCAAGCAGGCACAGGATCCACAATTAAAAGAACTTTTCAATTCTCTGGCTCAAAAGGAGCAAGAACACCTGGATTCTATCAACCAAATTTTAAGCGGCCAGGTTCCCAGCATACCTCAGGGCCAACCATCGCAAGGGAATAACCAATATCAAGCGCAAGGATCAGGATCAAATCCAAACGATGCTACTTTGTGCAATGACATGCTGGCCACAGAAAAATATGTTTCCTCGACTTATGACACTACTATTTTTGAATGTGTTGATACCAATGTTCGCCAGGTATTAAACCATATTCAAAAAGAGGAACAAGAACATGGTGAACAGATTTTCAACTATATGCAGAGCGCGGGTATGTATAACCCTCAATAAAGAAAATCTACAAGATCTACACAAGACAGGGGGACGGTTCATCCGTCCCCCTGTCTTTTCCTCTGCCTTTTCTCTGAATAAAAAATTTTTAACTATAATTCTATTTTATTAATTTAATTCCTGCAAAATAGAGGAAATTGCATGCGAATGACTAACTGGTTAAACGAGTATAACTCAAACAATCACAAGTTTAACGGGAGGACAATATTATGAGGAATACGATTATCATCTGGCTCTTGTTTACAATCACGATATTATCTGGCTGTTCCAATGCAAATCCATCGAACGAAATTACAGATACCGCCCAGCCACTTACTCGGTCTCAGATAGACGAAATTATTACGGCCACAAACGGATCTATGATCCAGGAAATAGATTTTTCTCAAGTTACAAAATCCGACCCGGCCCAGCAAGCTGATATGAATGAGAAAATGCGGCACCTGGGGGAGAAGCTTAACGGGAAGGTTACTATTGAAAACACCAATATCGTTATTGCCAGGGTTAACGGGGAGGCTATTACAGCTTCAGATTGGTATTTCGAAAAGAGTTGGGAGGTTGGAAAGGCGGAAACCAGGAATAAGCGTATTCCTTCTGATAAAGAACTCTTTAATAATTTAATAAAAGCCAAAGCTATCAGCAGTACCGCCAGAAGCCTGGGATTATATCCCCCGGAAGATCAGGTTAACGCTTACATGGCTGATCAGCGGAAATGTCTGGAGGAGCTAAAACCTGAAGAACTTACCGTTCTATTAAACACCTGGAGTGTCTCCGAGGAAGAATATTTATTATTAATGAGAGATTGCTATACGGATAGCCTGGCGAACGTAAATTGGCACATCTACCTGGAAAAATACGAGGATCACCAGGAAGATGTACAGAAATATACGGTGAAGAACCCCCAGAAGATTTATGATGATAAAATAATGAAGCTAGTGGAAGAAGCGGAAGTGGAAGTTACTTCAGAAGGTTATCGGTTGGGGATTAGTACGCCCTCAACGCCTAACCAAAATACTTAGACACTTGGTGCTTTTATAAGTCACTAATAAATCCGCTTCTCCGGAATAACCCCTCTAACCCCGCCCCTGGGATTCTCAATATCCCCTGTATACCTCGGTATCAAATGAACATGCAGGTGAAAGATCGTTTGCCCCGCTGCTTCACCGCAGTTCACCCCGATATTGTAGCCATCTGGCTTGAAATGCTCATCCATGTAAGCCTTCCCTTCCTCGATGAGATCGTTGATGGCCTGCCGCTCCATGGGGGTGCTTAACCAATAATCCTCGACATGACGATAAGGGATGATCAGCAGGTGCCCTTCATTCACGGGGTAACGATCATAAATGGCGTAGGCCAGGTCGTTGGATAGGATCGTTTTTTCAGGGTTACAAAAAGGACAATCTCTGTTCTTCATGCCGGCATTTTCCTTTCATATATAGAATACAAATCAACGATTATAGAGTAAAGCACCTGCCTCCCGGCAGATGCCTCTTTACCAATATGCCATACCTGATCCTCCCCAGGTTTAAGCCAGTCCTTTAATAACATACTTCATTTGATTAAAAAACCCTTAATAAATCCTATGTTTGATTTGTTCAATCAATTGTTCAATCGCATTCACATAACGTTCTTGAATATTATTTACGATTTCTATTGCCAATGCTTCACTGTAAATGTGAGCTGTCGAGTTTCTATCTTTTAACATGGCAAGCCATACCTCATCATCTTCTATGAGGCCAGCTGAAAAGGCTTCTCGCAATACGGTTTTCGGCGAGTTTAATCCAGTTAATCCTTCGTCTTCAAAACATGCCTTCAGGGTTTTCCATGCGAGCTCAAATGTGAACTCAAACCGCTGTATTAAGCCATCTCTTAACAAGTCATTAGACGGTTCATATTTCAAAATGCCTTCTTTTAATCGGATCAGTGCATTGGAGAGATTTTCAAATTTTATCCTATGGTCACTCATAGATAATCACCCCTTCCTGGTTTATTTTTTGTAAGAATTCAAAGGCTGTATTTTCATTAATAAATACAATATCAAATTTCAGAAGTGTTTCAATGTCATCCAGTTCACTGCTCAAGCGTCCTTTTTGTTTAAATCCAGGCAGGGTAAAAACAGCGAGGTCGATATCACTTGTCTTTTTATGATCCCCTCTTGCACGGGAACCAAATAGAACAATTTTACTCACTTCGTAAGAAACTGAAATTTTCTCAATATCCTTAATCAGTTTTTCACTCAAACCTGTACCCATCATCAACCGCCCTTAGCAGGTGCTTATAAAGTCCTGTATTTTTTGTATATTTTACCATATAAAAAATTTGAAATCAAAAGCATCCTTTCCATAACAAAGTATTACAAGAGCTGTCAGGCTGCCGTCCCCTTGTCACCCTATTCAGATAATTCCGGGGCACCAAACAGCACAAAGAGCGTGTAGTCAACCCCATTGTCCTCGGCGGCGCCATAGGTAATATTGACATCCTGGAGCATAATCCGAAGCCTGTAGCCATTTCGTTCAACATCAAGTGTCATTTCCTCGGGTGAGAGTTCCTCTTCGGAATGATTGTCATTTCCAGGAAGCGATTTCGCAAAATCGTATAAATCGGTTCCAACCAGTTCATCTCCATTCGCATCCTTTACCGACACGTGCACTTCCTGTGGGGATAATCGTTCAAAGCTAAGCTCGTAATCTACGTTGTTAAGTTCGAAATCATATGAAGGCAAATCCGCCTGATTCATTCCCCTGTACAGATTGGCATTCACAAAGATATCGTATCCGCTGATCGCCAACGGCTTTTGCATATCCATGCTGGTGTAGACGTTTGTATTCTCCTTTTCTCCATAAGATGGTTCAAAACCAAACGTACTTTCCATATTATCATAGATTCGAAAATCAGCCGGCAGCCAATGGATATACCTGATATTGCTGCGATCTTCCAGATAAGAAAGGATGTTAGTAGTCTCAGCCCTTACCGTCATCGGCACTTCTTCCTTCGGACTTAGTTCGCCGTTGGTAAGCATTCCTTCTGCGATCAGCATATTCTCAAGCCGTGTGATCTGACTAACCCGAGACACTGTAAAGGCATCAACCGGTGGCAGGACTGAAAAAACTGCAAAGCCAGCTACCAGCAGGGCGATGATCCCATTTTTAGATACTGGTTTGAAGCTGAGCAGGATACCACAAACAATGGAAAAAATTCCAAAGAGGACGACATAATAACGAGCCTCGGTAAAACCATAGGCATTTAATCGTATGCTAACGGAGATGAGTTGCATGATCACCACCGGAATGAGCACCTTGGGAAAGACTTTTCGATATAAAACAGCGAAACGGTTTTCAAGCAGGCTTGCAAGAACATATATGATCAGTCCAGCAGCAGCATAAGCTAATACCATAACGCCCAACTGTCCAGAAGGCCATTTTAAGGTCACTAATATCTTAATAAAATAAGCCGCCAGCACCAGTGTATAGGCCGACACAAGAGGAATAGCGATATACGAAACCAGGATTTCCAAGAATCGGGGATATTGCCCTGCCTGCTCTGTATATTCACGCACGCTTTCCTCTTGTGAATGAAATCGTGGCAGAAGCGACAAATAGTAGATCGTTGCAAAAAGAACCCAGATGATCGCCATCATATAGGCGTAAGTATCACTGTTGACCTGGAAAAGCAGAATGTCAATCGCTGCGATAATCGCCGCACATCCAGCGGAGATTACGCCGGAGTACAATACGGACGTAAATGCTGATTTGAGATGTGTAAGAGCGATTTTATTAAAATCGAATTTACCCCCGTATGAGGGTACCCATAAGAAGGCACAGAACATGGCAAAAACAGCCACGAAAGTACGAATTACAACCTCAAAGCTGATACTCTCGGCCGGGAATAGAATCAGATAATAGGCCACCGTAAGCAAAGCAGACAATCCGTAAACGACCGCCCGCAATTTTGACATACGCTCAAACCGTTCACAGCTGAACTGAGCGACAATACCAATAAAAGCGCCTAATAAGAAGGTAAACATGAGTTTTTGAATAAACAGCTCGGGGCCTTTGTGCAGGGAGATCATATAACAGATCAATACCGTAGCAGAGCAAAGACAGACGACCGTCAATGGGAAACGTGATACGGCCACAAAGAGACCTTGTAAAATACGTACGAGCGCTTCGGTTAGGCGTTTCATTTTATTTCCTCCAAACTTCATCTCTTCCTCAACTTTCCCAGTTGATC
>JAYEHK010000080.1:0-3896 GCA_034659475.1 Bacillota bacterium
TACTGCTTTCGGCCCACTTGCTTGTTTGTCTACGCTTAAAGGCAGCGGTTGCCCGTTGCCCTCCAAGACTAACTACCGGCGGTCGGCTAACCTTACCGGACGGGATTCTCACCCGTTATATGATGCAGTCGGGATAGAAACCGGGCGCACGCAACAACTTTGTCCATGTTTCCCGGAGCCCCCCTGCAATCCCGGACGGTCGGATTTCCCGAATCCGGTTTTGACCTTGGAATCAAATCAGAATCCTTTGCCTTCCTAACAGTATCTAAGCTAAAACGTTGATAGCCGTATACACCCATCATACCATTAGTTTGCTTTGGGTCTGGTTCGTCTTCTGCATCTTTGGCTCTATGTCCAGTTTCATCTGCTGCGAACTTCCAAGTGCCCAGAGATCCTTCGCCTTTTTGAGGTGTTACCTCTCTAAGTGTAGAATTTCATCTACATAGAAAGACATTACTCTTTCCTCGTAGCTAATACGACCTCATGCGTCAGTCCTAAATCCTCTCACCGTTTTAGGTTATTCCCCTATACCGTAAGTCTTTGCTGGTTGCTATCATCCCAGCTGGAAGTAGCACCTTCCCGTCGTTATCTCTGGAAATCTTTCACTGGATGCCATAACCCTTACCCCGGTTGCTCCTGCAGTGCGTTTAACCGTTTCTTCCTGCAGAACTACGGCTTTCCCCAACAAGGCAATGGGTCAGCGCAAACAATTATCTCTTCAACAGCTTCTGAAGAGGCGGTCATTTCGGGGCTGCAGTATTCGTTAAGCCTTATGGCCTCCAGTTTTGCTCGCCACTCTTGCTGTTCAGACCTTGCATTCTCTGTGTAATGCAAAGCCCCAGTGGCTTTTACATCCGAACACCCCACGGTTTGTTACCTCCCCGCGTCCCGGATATGCTAGTCAACCGAATCGGTCAATTGTTGACAGAGGACTTTCACCCCATTAGATCTCCAGCCTTGACGGCTGTTCCACCTTGCTCGGCCGCTCCGTTAAAGAACGCTTTCAATTCAACATCGGTATAAATATGCGCTTCATATTTGATTTGTTTATCCGGCATATGACCTAGGAGGATGTAAGCAGCATGGCCAATTCCATTCATATATTTAACAAGCTGTCTTACTGGTGTAACACGCCTTAAAAGGCCGTTGGGATGTTCACCTGGTTTTGACTAAATCCATGCCGTGCCCATTTCTCTCGTGATGGTTGTTTCCTCTGGAAACTTATCAGTTGCAAAGATATCAAAGTGATGTAGGATTCTGGTTGAGGAATTGTATGGATAACCGGATGCTCGCTTCACCCCGATAAAACCTTCGATAAAAGGACCAAGCAGACTGTTAAATATATAATTAACCATCAATACTACCTCCTTTCCATGTGACTCTGCCAATGACAGACAAATCCAATGCACACATGCGTAGCATGGATTCTTCCATGGAAAGGTAAGGCTTATCTGACTCTTTAGAAGTATGTCCAAGGGTATCCGTAATGACCTGATGCGGTACTTTAGCAACCAGCAGATTGTGTACCATGGAATACCGAAAAATATGCGCGCCACTTGCGGTGCCGTTTACCGGTTTGATTTTCATCCTGGTCAGCAATTTAGAACAGGTGGAATACACCGTGGTTAATTTGTTGTAAGGTGCCTGTTCTCGCAAAAATATATATGGATAATGGTCATCCCGTTTAGGTCTTTCATGAAGAATGTAATCCATAAGTGCATTTCCCACATCCGGACGCAACGGCAGTACAAGCGGCTTACCCGTTTTCTCTTGGATCAGCTTAATCCTGTCATGCTGCCAGTCGATTTCCTGAAAAGTGAGATTGCAGATGTCACAGTCACGCAATCCCAAACGAAGTGCCAATAGGACAATTGCCCTTGTACGTTTGGATTCGTTATCCAGTCCTGCAACCAATTTCGCCTGATCCTTTTGGCCAATATATGCAGCAACACATCCCTTTTGAACGAAAGTTCCCATTACCATGCCAGATAAATCATTTTTAATCAAGCCGTCTTTATGCAAAGATTTCAGGATAGAACACAGGATAGGAAGTAGGATTGCCATGCTCCGTCTCCTACAGATGCCGGCAAGCTTTATGATAACACTCTGAACTGCTTCTGGGGTAAGGAATAGTAAATTCCCTTTCGTCTCTATTCCGCCAAACTCCACCATTCTACGGAACACATAATCATGCAGACCAATCGTTGATCTGCTAAGATTCTTCTGTTTCAATGAATCCAGATACTGCTAGCGAATGTGTTCCATTTCCAAAGTGTTGCAGCTGATTTTTTTACGAATCATTCCCCATTGGAAATGTCCTGTATTTGCGACTTCTATCAGGACTTGTGCCGCTTTCCGATTTATTTTCCATTTCCATTCCTTCATGATACCGTTGCTCCGCTGTGTATCTATCATTTGCAGAAAATCCTGCATCAGTGATTCATCATACTCATGGAAACCAGCTGCATTAAAGTAACGGCGTATATCCATCCAAGAATGCCTGTATTGACCATTGGTTGAATCTGTCAGGTTAAGGTATTTCATTTCAATACCGGCCTGGACAATCAGGTAATCGATATATACGCCTGTTGTTATTGGGAATTCCAGAGTTCGAAAAAATTCCTGAACAGTTACCTCATCTGGTAAGGGCGGTTCATTAAACAGCATTCCATGTTCATCCTTTGCATGCGTGCCTGCTGATGCATCAACCAGTTTTACACAATGGACATGCAACGAATGACGTTCGGGTGAATCATTGTCATCTGCGATGAAGGCATCATAAAATTCCTGACATGGTTCTGTAATGCTTAGCGCTTGAGCCAACCTTATCATTTGTTTAAAATAACGGCGTTGGGATTCATAAGTTTCACTGGCCAGTTTGGGTTTCATTTGCTGCAATATCATGTTGATTATTTCTTCAAGTTTGGTCATATGTTATCCTCCTTCCTGCCTATATCAGGCTAGTTAAAGGATAACATCATATATGATGCAATTATTATCATCAATTTCAAGCCTTATATTAGCTGCACCATCAAGCAATCCTGCCGATTTTGAAGATAATATGGTTTTGAGGATAATGCTTATTATCTTTAATTAAATGTAACTATTCAGCATCCTAAAAAACAGGACTGGACTCTCGGTTAGAACCGTGATATCATGGTCATATGAATAAACGAACATTTGTAAGGCCCACCATAACAGAAGTACAAATTGCACTTATCAACGAATTGATTGCCAATAATCCTACCTGGGGTCGAACTAGGTTGTCTAAAGAACTTTGTCTCATTTGGAACTGGTGCGACCATAACGGCAATCCGAAGGATATCTCCTGTCGAGATATGTTGCGTAAATTAGATGCTAAGAAGCAAATCTGTTTACCAAATATCCAAAAACAAGGTAGACAACCCGGCACTCGGGATATCATAAAGCTGCAAATACATGACACAACTGAAATCACCTGCAGTATCAAAGATGTTATGCCGGTGCGCATTGAAATTGTTAAACCGCGCACCCCGCAGGCTAATGAATTCAAATCCCTCATTGAGCAATACCACTATCTGGGCTTTGACATGACCATTGGCGAAAGTATCAAATACATGGTATATTCCCGGCAGGGCCAATTGTTAGCCTGTCTACTATTTGGTTCTTCCGCATGGTCCTGCGCACCGCGGGATACTTTCATTGGATGGAGTTCAACTGCTCGCCAGAAAAGTCTCATCTATACCACTAACAATATTCGCTTTCTTATCCTTCCCTGGGTGCAAATTGGGCACCTTGCCAGCCATATACTGGGCCGTGTCTGTCGCCGCATTTCGACGGATTGGCAGGAGAAATATGGACATCCAGTTTACTTACTTGAGACCTTTGTTGAGCAGAATCGGTTCAAAGGTACCTGT
>JAYEHK010000081.1:0-17868 GCA_034659475.1 Bacillota bacterium
GTTCAGGATTAGAAAAATCCAAATAAGAGCGGTAGTTCTCTAATTTCATTTGTTGCTTACGAAGAACAACCTCATTGATTGAATCAATCGGATGGATCAAAAATCTTTGGAGCTTTTGATAATTCGGTTTTTCACGAAACAAATTGTTTGCATAATCGAACATAAATAAACTCTTCAACATTTCTTCACCTGCCTTAATGTATATCAGCAATTACTTCTATACATTATTTCCTATTTGTGTTTTTAAAATCCTTTATTTTTTTGCATAATCATCCATGCACGTTTCTAATCACTCCCAATACGTGCTTCTCTTCTATTCCCTACAGCTATTGTAAATCTGATTGACCTCTTTTTTCGCCTGTTTAAAAGAAATGAAAAAGGGCATGCGCAACACTTCAACAGTCAAGCGCCGGTCATCTCCCCTCTGGATATGCACCATAAAATCAAGATCAGGTCTGGCTTTCTTCAAGCAACGCAGTTGCACACGCCATTTACCATTATGATTGGCAGACAGGTCCCACTTTGTGATTCGGTAGCTTCTCTGAAATGCAATCTCCTCTACGCGCTGCCGGGCAATTTTTTTCATGCACTTTAGTCTGGCATTGCTGACCTTTTCATACGTAACTGATTTACTCATTAACTCTCACTCCAACGATTGTTTACCGCATACTATTCAACCACTCCAGCCCATGTGTAAATAACAGCATAAAAAAAATCAGCCCCGCAATTCCTTATATAAAGAAATACGAGACTGTTTATTGCGTATATTCTTACTAACCACCCATGTCCCGAGGACACAACCACCGATGAAAATTGGTGCTGGGTGAGGGCGAGTCACTGGGACAGGTCCGCAGACTCATTTTTGTAATTGCTGGTGGGGACATATGATGGTTTTTCTTAAAACGAGTCAGCAGACCAGTCCCCGAAACTCACCAAAATTTACTTTCCGACTTTTCCGCGAAGGTCCTAAAGGTCCGCGTTGTCCGCGTCTATTCGTTCCTATTTTCGTACTAACCACCCATGTCTGCACGACACAACCACCGATGAAAATCAGTGTGCAACCGGGGAAGGGAACGCTTTTAACGCTGATATACGCTGATATACGCTGATTACCGCAGATGAACGCTGTTTTATATATTATAAAAAAGAACAGCGTTAATCAGCGGACATCAGCGTGAATCTGCGTTAAAAAAATCCTATTTTCTAATTAATCATATCATTTCGCTTAACAGGTCATACCATTCTTTCGCTGGTTCCAGGTAATTAAAAATGAGCTTATGATACGCAGGAGAGTCATTCTTAAAAATAATGTCTAAGACAACCCTGTTTTCAACAATAACACAGTTTTCATCCAATCGTTTCCACCGGTCCAGCGCCGACCCGGTCCCTCTGGTCTGTTCGTACACTAGTCGGGGATGTTTGTCAACTTCCTGCTCGGGCATATCTCGCGAGCATTGACTCATTAATAGATGTTCCCTGGGATACGTTTGAAACAGATTAATCTGCTTAATATCCAATGTGTTGATCATTGTAGGTACATAATAATCAGTACGCCAGGTATCCATCTGCAAATTTGTTTTGTCCCTTTGCCAATCTGAATAGGTCTCTAACTGAAGAAGACAAATCCTTCCCGTTCCTTTTTTAATCGCAATCCCATTGCCTACCTCGCTAACAAATGACATATCCGGAGAAAATCCCATAGCCGGAAGTTCATTGGAAATAAGCTGATTCCACACTTCCTTCTTTCTCTGCTCCAACTCCAATAATTTATCCATTCTATTTTGGACCGTGAATTGATTGTCACCCTCTAACGAGAATTCCTTCTCGTTTTCTTTGTCTGCATTCCGCATTCGCATTTTATCAAACACAGCAAATAAGACTAATCCAACAACCAACACACCTGCAATAAACAGAGCTTCCTTTATTGTAATCACTTCCTCATCAGAAAACTTTATATCCTATTATCATTATCATTAAGTCTACCACAATGTTGGCTCAACAACGAATAAGCTTCTATTCATAAAACCATTCACTGGTCAGGGTGATCCGTTCCACCACGTCTTCATCTCCTACCACTGCATTGATTTTGTTGTCCATTTTGGCCGCATCAAAATTGATAATGAGCAGTTCCCCTTTCCCCAGTTCAAACCATCCTATTAATGGTTCGTGTGAATACAGACCCTGATGTTCCTGAAATTCTTGGCGGAGTGCAACCAGCGCCTCACCGGCGTTGTCATTAATCTGAACCCCAAGATTCGTTTCCATATCAACAGACACAGTAGAGATTTCTAAAACCCGCTCCGTTTTTTTTCCCAGAATGAGTTCAGTTCCATTTCCGTAGTGCCAGATCTGGATAGGCTCTCCATAATACCCTCCCTGTTCAATCATTTCTTCATCAGGATAACCTAAAATGTATTCTACTTTCCCGGAAAGCTCGCCAATGCTAACGCCCCCAATAGAAGGGCTGCTATCGTATATCGATATTTTTTCCGGAATCTCCCCCTGATTTACCAACTGCGGTTTTTCCGATGATTCTTCTTGCTCTACTGACTTCTGCACCACATCATTTTGTATTGCAGGATCTTGATTAATCCCTTCACTTCGCTGACAGCCAAATATGAAGAACAGCAATGGCAGCACTAATATAAAACACGTAAAACGCCGCATTATCAAATTTCCCCGTGTCATAAAATGAGCCCCCTTTCCATTAACCATCTCAATCTATTAAATATCTCAAGTAATTCCATCAAAGCAACAAGATATGTTTTTAAATAGAAATACCATTTATTTATTTATTTCTTCCTATTTTACAAATACTCCCCAGTAAAGAGCAAGAAAATTCGGTTATCAAAAAAACGTGGTAGTTCACAACCCCAAAAATTAATCCCTATTCATTTATACGTCTTTATTCTTTAAAACCTTCAAAAATGAGATATATTTTTTCATCCCGATTTGTTATTATAAGGCATTACATGATTAAGGAGATATAGCCATGATTATTCTTGATGAACCTTATGTTTCAGACTTTCTCGTAGATACCCTGATCAAAAACCAGGTTCCTGTTCTGAAAAGCCCTGCACTCAAAGAGATCAATACGGAGAACATGCTGCTTCTTGGCGAACAGGATTTTTTTGCACACTATCAGTTCAATGCAGACCTTCCCCTTTACACCAACTCTGAGAATACGATTGCGTTGGTTATGCAATATCTATCCGAAACAAGCATTGCGCAAACAACCAAAGTGCTAAAGGATAAGTACATCTTCCGGCAGGCAACCCAATCCCTGTATCCTGGCCTTCAATTCAGCAAAAAAAACATCGAGGATCTGTCCAGTCTTGAAGAAGAAAATCTCACCTACCCCATTATTGTTAAACCTTCCACTGGTTTCTTTAGTATGGGTGTATACAAAGTGAACAAACCGGAAGAATGGCCCGACATCATCAACCAGCTGCGTGAAGAACAGACCCAGGCCAGTGGATTGTATCCTGACTGCGTCATAAGTTATGTCGATTATATCGTTGAGCAGTTCATCCCAGGCACAGAATTCGCCGTGGATGCCTACTACAATCAGGAGGGTGAGCCCATTATATTAAACATACTGGAGCACCTGTTTCTGGACGATAATGACACCCGTGACCGTGTCTACTTCACGAGCAAAGCAACCATTGAAAAGTGGCTATCCGTATTCCAGCAGGAACTAACAAGAATCGGCCAAACCCTGACAATAAAAAACTATCCTGTCCATGTAGAATTTCGTGTATCCAATGGTCAGGTACTGCCCATTGAAGTCAACCCCCTGCGCTTTGCCGGATGGTGCACGACCGATATTGCCTTTTATGCCTGGGGAATCAATCCTTATGAATACTATCTTTTGGGAAAAGCGCCCAACTGGAACGAACTGCTCGATAAAAAAGATGATGGTTACGATTGCATTAATGTTGCCGACATCTCTCCCCAGATTAATCGCCAGACCATTAAAAGCATTCGCTACGATGAATTCGCAAAACTATTCAGCAAGGTTCACGAACTGAGAAAAATTGACTACCACAAACATCCTGTTTTTTCCTTCGTGTTTTCACATACCGACAGCTATGAAGAGATGCGACAAATCATCATGCAGGACTTCACCCCTTATCTGGAGTTAGACTAAAAATAAAAGGACCGGCTTTTTCGTTAAAGCGGTCCTTTTGTTATTATGCTATGAAAGATTAGTACGAAAATAGGAACCGAAAACGCTGATTAACGCTGATGTCCGCTGATTTTCGCCCCCTACGGGGACAACTGATATTCCCTCCGGTCATAATTGAGGTTGCTGTTCTTTTTTTTAATATTTAAACAGCGGTAATCTGCGTCCTATTTAAACGACCAGAGAGAGTATCAGCTGCACTCTTGAGTGCGTTAAAATCGTTCCCATCCCCAGTTGCCCACTAATTTTCATCAGTGGTTATGTCGTGCAGACATGGAGGGTTATTACGAAAATAACATCTTGGGGATGAAGGCTTAAAGTTAGCGCAGGGGAGTAAAGGCGATAGAGAAAGCTTAAAATTAGCTCTCCTTCCCCAGGTGCCAGAGCATCACCTATTCAGCTCGTACGTAAGACATAAGACCGGACCCAAGCGTTCTTAAGCCTTCATCCCCTGGCATCACATTACACCTAGCCCCTAACCTATTTTCCTCTTGGTTTTGATTTATAAGGCTTCTTAGTATTCTTCTGATTGCTTCCTCTTCTGCCATAATCCTTTTTCCTGGTTTTGCTTTGATATGGCTCTTTGACCCTGATCGGCGGTACTTCGGACAGCATCTGGGCCGGACTGGTTTCTGGTTCCCGAGTCAACATCTTCAATGCCGCTGACAGAAGGGTTACAGAATCATGTTCGTCCAACAGACTCTCGGCCAGACTCTTATATTGCTGAATATCCTCCTTCTCCGTAACCGCAAGAAGATTTTCCACAACCATACGCTGCAAACCTGCAAAGACTTCATTTACCGTGGGTACAGGCTGACGGTCTATCTGTTGCTTAGTAATCTGTTCAATAAATCTCAGATGCCCGATTTCTCTGGGGGTAACAAAGGTAGTCGCTAACCCGGTTTCTCCCGCACGACCTGTCCTTCCGATTCGATGCACATAGCTCTCTGGATCCTGGGGGATATCAAAGTTATAGATATGTGTAACGCCACTGATATCAAGTCCTCGCGCAGCTACATCGGTTGCCACCAGAACCTCAATCGTTCCCGACTTAAACTTACGCATAACTATATCTCGCATGTTCTGACTCAAATCACCGTGGAGACCTTCGGCCGAATATCCACGCTTGCTTAATGCTTCGGCAATCTCGTCTACCCTGCGCTTGGTGCGCCCAAAAACAATAGATAGATCAGGACTCTGTATATCAAGCAACCGGCATAATACATCCAGCTTTTTCATCTCAGGGGTTTCGATGTATTGCTGTTTTATCGCCGATACCGTTACTTCATGCGGTTTAATGTGAATCATTTCAGGATTATTCATGAATTCTCTGGCCAGATTCTGAATATGCACAGGCATGGTCGCGGAAAAAAGAAGGTTTTGCCGTTCCTCCGGCATGTGCTTGAGAATCTCCTCAATATCCTCTTTGAAGCCCATATTCAGCATTTCATCTGCCTCATCAAGGACAATCATTTTGATATTTTGCAGCCGAATGGTCCTTCTTCTCATATGATCCATCAAACGACCAGGTGTGCCAACAATAATCGCCGGTCTTTTTTTAAGTGCCCTGATCTGTCTGTCTATCTCCTGTCCACCATAAATGGGTAACGCCCTGACATGCTTAAAATGTCCAATCTTATTAAGTTCCTCCGCTACCTGCATCGCAAGTTCACGGGTAGGTGTAATGACAATCCCCTGAATGTACTCTACCTCCAGGTCACAGCGATCCACCATAGGGATCCCATAAGCAGCCGTTTTTCCGGTTCCGGTTTGTGCTCTGCCAATCAGATCTCTCCCCGCCAGAGCAAGCGGAATGGTCTCTTCCTGTATTGGCGTAGGTTCTTCAAACCCCATAGTTATAATCGCCTGCATAATTTGCGGGGCTAATTGTAATTCATCAAATGTTGTCAAATGTTATCTATCTCCTTTTCTCTAAATCGCTACTATTAGATTTACCTGATTTACTGCTTTTTATAGTATATATCAAGGATTTTCTCTCCGGTGCGACGCGGAAACAGGGGGACGTTTCATTTTGTCTCACCCATTTATAAAAGTCAATACGCTTGATTTTTTAGCGATTTTCATTTGTCGTTGCAGCCTGCATCCATGAAGTATTCCACTGCTCTCCTAAGCGACACGTTTTTAGTATCATCATGCCAATAACCCCTTCCCAGCGGACAGATTTATATACAAATAAGCGGTATTAACTTCCTACTAAATAGTAAAAAATCAAAACCGCTTTCAAAGCATCTAAAGGCTGATACAATCTCACTGGCTCGCACTGCATATCATCTTCCAGGCGACCATTATTTATTTCTCCATGTTGTATTTCGATCTTTCCTGTCTCTCAAGGTTTTCTGCCTTAATTCCTTTACGCATGCACTCAATGGCTTCGGTTCTATTTTCATTCTTGTCTTTTAAAATCTGTTTCATGCGGGCATCATCGGTTTTCATGATGACTTCTTCTGCCACCTCCATGTTGTGGATGGTTTTATCAATAGTCTTTTGTATAGTCTCTATGTTTTTTTTGCTATCCTCGTTCTTCATCCTTACCGGACTCCTTTCTTTTTGGCAGGAAATATTTATTGGGGCATAGCTATTGTTTGAAAGATACATCGTTTTTATGCAAAATCAAAAGAAGAAAGGTGCAAATAAGCCGTTATGATAGCGATATCGTTCATCTTTTGATATAATATGCTGGAATAATGCCTCAAGACCATTCTCATACGCTTTCCAGATCCTCTTTATTTTGGGGTCGTTGTGGCAACCTTTTATATCGCCTGGATTGTCTCATCACTTCTTGGCGGGCTATTAGGAAATCAGGTTGATCCGCAAAAATGGGGGTTGGACTTAGCCTTTCCGATTACTTTTGTAGCCCTCCTTATCCCGAATCTCATAGAAAAACCAGTCATTGCAACATCGCATGCTGCTATAATATTAGCGGTTGGGCTCGAATACTTAATGCCCGGAAATGAATTAACGATCATTATCACTGGTGTTTTTGCACCGTTTGTAGGTCTTTATTTAACGAGGAGGTCAAAATGCTAGATCACTGGATTTTAATCGGATTACTAGCTGTTTCCACCTATATATCACGCATCTTCGGCGTCGAAATCATGGCAGAACGCGAGATGAGTCCCACCCTGCGATTATATTTCAGTTACGTACCCGTTGCAATTATGTCGGCACTTGTTGTCAAACAAATTCTCGTTCCCACAGATGGACAACTCGTTATTTCACTTCCGGTTCTGATCGGCTGTCTTGCCACAGCGATTGCAATCAAGAAACTAAACGCGTTTCTTCCGTCTGTTGTGATCGGAGTCATCATTGGATTGTTAGCGCGTTATTTAATCATGTGAATTTACATGGCCACAGGACACAACCACCTATGAAAATAAGTAAGGGGTGAGGCGTGAGGAGTCAGGCGCTATGCGCCAGGCATTGCCCTTACGCCTCACCCCTGACCCCTTACAAAAAAGGTCTGCGTCCTTAATCACGACCGAAAGGGAGTATCAGCGTCATATTAAAAGTGACCAGAGGGAACATCAGTTGCACCTGTAAGGTGTGGTACCCGTTAGGGTGCGTCTATTAAAAATTTATTTTCTTACTAACCCTCCATGTCCGCACGGCACAACTACCAATGAAAATCGGTTAGAAGTTAGGGGGCAGGCGGCAGAAGCTAGACGCTACGCGTCAAGCCATCTCCTCACCCCTCACTCCTCACCCCTAACCAAAAACTCGGTGTCACTTATCAGCGTTTATCATATCAATCAGTTTAATCAGCGTCTATTCAACATCTCTACTTTCGTACTAACCCACTTCAACGTTCCAACTGTCCAACTAACCAACTTTCCAACTAATAATTCCGCTTATACTCAACCTATTTTCGTACTAATCTTTCAGCAATCCTATCTGTCTTTATCCTTATCTTGCTCTATAACCAGGCCTTCAACATGGTGTTTACTCATGATTTTTCGCTTTTTGCGGTTTTCTTTTGTTTCAAATACGATGTCCATATCATAGTTTTCCGGGTAAAGATGCTCTCTATCAACATGGAGGGTGAGGCGTTTATTGTTAATGACATATTTTTTGCCCATAACCATCACTACCAGCTCGCCCCGTCCGTTCTGTTCCTCACACACTATGCCGGTACGATCCATGGTACTGATAAAGACGCAATCGCCTACCTTCAGATCCTTCTTCACATACTGCTTACTCCGCTGTCGCTTTTCCTTTTCCCTGTCACGCTGTTCCATCATTCGTTTGTCTTTCTCATGGGTCTGAATACCCGTCTGGTCAACAAGGCTTTCAACGGATTTATCATTTTCGATAAGATAGCTTTGTTTCTCCCCATAGGTAATCTCATGCGCTCTTTCAATGATACGCCGGTCCATCCCTAGTCTTAATGCAATCAGGAAAGCATTGCTATCACCATAATCACCTATATATAGCCGATATAAGGGCCGGAGGGTATTGGTGTCAAACGCCATATACCCATTCTCAAACCCAGGTGTTTTCAGCGCAAATTCCTTGATCTCACCAAAATGAGTGGTAGCCACAATGCTAGCCCCCTTTTGAAACGCTTCTTCCAGAACAGCGATGGCAAAGCCACGCCCCTCTGCCGGGTCAGTTCCCGCGCCAAGCTCATCCATAATAACCAGTGTTTTAGGATCGCAGCAATTAACGATCGTCAGGATGTTTTTTACATGCGCTGAAAATGTGCTCAATGACTGCTCAATGCTCTGTCCATCGCCTATATCAGCCAGTATTTCAGTAAAAACTGCAAATTCACTGCCGTCCTGTACCGGCACATGCAAACCACACTGCACCATCATCGTTAATAGCCCAATCGTCTTTAATGCAACCGTTTTCCCCCCGGTATTGGGACCAGTAATAACCAGCGCCCGATAATCATCCCCCATCCTGAAATCAAGGGGCACTGCCCCTTCACCCAATAGCGGATGACGACCTTTATTGATAATCATCCGATTGGCGTTGTTTATACGAACTCTTTTCATATCCATGCTGCGGCTATACTTGGCCTTAGCAAACACAAAATCGTAATGGACCATCGCTTCCATATTAATGGAGATTTCCTGTCCATGCTCTGCCACCAGAACCGTAAGCGCGGCCAAAATCCTGTAAACCTCGTTGTTTTCCTCTATTTTCAAAAGATTCAATTCCTCCTGGAGTTGGGTAATGACTGTCGGTTCCATAAAAACCGTTGAACCAGTGGAAGACATATCCAAAACCTGCCCTGCAAATTTTTTCATAAATTTACGCTGAACTGGCACTGCATAACGGTCACCCCTGGTACTGATTACGGAATCCTGCAGCATACCTGCATAAGCAGGGGAACGAAGAATATCGTTTAACTTCTGCTTGATCCGATCCTCAACAATCATCATTCTTCTGCGAATTCGAGCCATTTCACTGCTCGCCCGGTCGTCAACCCGTCCATTAACAATACTCCGATGAATCTCCTCCCTTAGATCCGGCAATTCATACATGGATAAAGCATATGAAGCAATTCGAGGGTATTCATAGTAAGCTGGTTCAATGCTGTTCACTCCTGTTCTTATAAAAATAGGGCTGTGAAAGAACACGGTGACTCTTTCACAGCCCAAAAAGCTAACAAAACTGATGCACCCCAAAAAAGGCACAATAATACCGCGCATAAAGCACGGCACTAGTTATCAATTAAATTAAATATACCGCCGATGTTCGTACTCTCTAATCCGCGCGAAAATAAACAAGCGCCAAAAAATCGGCACCTCACAATAGCGAATTAGAACCCATACACAATTATGGTTAGTTACGAACTACCTCAGACATACACTCATCCCTTACATTAAGATAAAATGATAATACCTTACCTGACGCTATACGTCAATGGGGAACGGGGACAAGATTCCTGTCCCCTAATCCATTAAGTCATTATTTTCTATTTTTAATGTACTTATGACTTACATTTGGATTATTGGTTTGTCTTGATTGGATTTCAAATTGCTTTAAGGACGATATGAGCGGGGTTAACTTTGAGTAGCCATAGTTCCTGGTATCAAAATCAGGATAACGCTTATTCAGTCTTTTTCCAACCTTACCCAAAAATGCCCAGCCATCCTCGTCTGACGTCTCCGTTATGATAATTTTTATTGACTCTATTAACTCTTTTTTACTTGCCATATCTTCTTTTGGCGTCTCTTGCTTTTCAATCTTTTCATGAACATTAGTTTCATAATAATCGGTCGGGCTTGTCGCTAAAACTTCAAGATATTTAAACTTTTCGCACGCCGCTATGAAGGGCTTAGGGGTTTTCTTTTCACCCATGCCAACAACATACATTCCGGCCTCTCTTAGACGGGCAGCAAGCTTTGTGAAATCACTATCACTTGAAACAATGCAAAAACCATCCACATTTTTTGAATAAAGTATATCCATTGCATCAATGATTAACGCCGCATCTGTAGCATTTTTTCCGGTTGTATAGCTATATTGTTGAATCGGGGTAATAGAATAATTAAGTAGTACCGCCTTCCATGATGACATTTGCGGTTTTGTCCAATCTCCGTAAATCCGCTTATATGTGGGTGTCCCATGGTTAGAAATTTCATCAAATATATGTTTTACATATTTCTCCGATACATTATCAGCATCAATTAGAACTGCAATCTTCCCATCATTTACCATAAAATATCCCCTTTATATATCAATTACTGTCTCTTTGATATCTTAAAGTTGTTAGAAGTTGAACTTCCTATCTACTATGATTAGTTACCTCTATCATTCTAAACTATAACATTACGTTACTGTCAATAATATTTTCGCATTTTTAAAAAATATCTTAAACTGACGTCCCTGCGCTACCCCAAATAATAATTTTCTTTGGTGTCAAATTTAATGCTAATATGGTATTTGAACTATAGCACCATTTTAAGCTAGAAAAAGGAGATCTTTAATATTGAATCCGGTACCCAAAATCAGCCCCCCAATAGCAGTGAAAGCTTTGCGTTCTGGCACCTTGAAACGTACTAATATTTCTATGGAAACTGGGGAGATAAACACAAGTAATAACGTAATTTTCATTAGAAAGAGTGGATTATAATTAAACAAAAAAGCCAATTTCAGATCATTCTATTAGTATTAGCAGCTTGTGTGGTGATGTTTTTTGTAGAAACCTTACTGCAGCCAACCTATCTCTATAAATCCTTAATTAAAATATTAACCTTTCTATCGTGCGTTTTTGTTTATTACAGCTACCATAAAGAAACTTCGATAGCAAACATTCTGTCCGTAAAGAGCAAAAAGCAATTACTTTTTTCGTTGTTATTGGGCGCTGGGGTTTACGTTACTATTATAGGAATATATGTTATATCGAAAAGCCTCATTGACTTAGATAATATTTCTTTAAGTCTTATGGGAAAAGAAAATGTTTCAAAAGATAATTTCTTATATGTTTCGCTATATATCAGCATAATAAACTCATTTTTAGAAGAGCTTTTCTTTAGAGGATTTGCATTTATCGAATTAAAAAAGTATTGTGGAATTGTTTTTGCGTGGGTTTTCAGTGCAACGGTATTTGCAATTTATCATATTGCAATCATGTCCTCCTGGTTTTCCACTGGATTATTTATGGTTATATTTATTTCGTTAATCTTAGCAGGAGGCCTGTTTAATTATTTGGATAAAAACAACACCATACTTAATTCCTGGTTAGTCCACATGGGAGCCAATTTAGGTATTAACACCATTGGTTTTATAATGTTTGAGTTGATATAGGAAAGGTAATAGGTCGAGTAAACATATACCTCTTAACTTTAGGATAAAGTCAATATCAGGCCTTACCCAAAGTTCACCACATTATTCAAGACTTGTTAATACCGCTTCCTTATAATAAAATAAGTAAGTTATATAATTATGTAGGAGGAAAACAGAATGAAGAAAAAAGCAGTAGTACTACTATTCACATTTATTTTTACCATACTTATGCCTTTATCTGCTTTAGGAAGTACGTCTGGTAAAGACCTGTTCTTAAAAAACATGCAAGTTCAAACCGAGAAGCAAGTAAAGGTAACATACGATAAGCCAATAAGTGGTGAAATCACAGTTGACCTGACGGCTTCAGGGGATATGCTGACCGAGGTATTGGGAATAAAGGGCGGTCAGGCAGACATTATTTACGATATAGACGTAAATGAAGAGAAAGCCTTTATAAAAGTATCTGCCAGTATAGAAGGAACTGCAGACAAAGATTTTTATTTGGATTGTTATATTGACGGAGATACAATGATTATTCCGGTAGATTGCCTGGAGACTCTTTGTCAAATTAATCCGATGGAAATGCCTGAAGAAGGTATAGAATATGTTTATATCAAGCTGGAAGATTTCAGCTTTGCTGAACTGCAGGCCGCGGTTGACCAGTCAAAGCAACAGGAACTTGGACTGGAGATGGTAAATACTATTTTTGCCGCCTTCCCTGACAAATGTTTTTCAACCAGGGGCACTACCGCCATCATGAATATTGACAAACTGTCTTTGATTTCTTTTCTGAAAAAATTCCAAGATCAAGAGTTTGTTGATTCTTTTGCAGAACAGTTAACTGCATTAAATCCTGAAATGTATAACAAAGACGAATTTGCAGAAGGAATGCTGCTTCCAGATGACGTTTCGATAATTACTCTATTTAAGGATTTACATATTCACAAATGCAGGACGGAAATAGGATTAAGCAGATCTCTGCTGGATTATGACATTTCGTTTAATAACGATGAAACCGATGTTAACGTAAAAATTAAAAGCAGCTCAAAAATAAAGAGTGAGGCTACTTTATCCGAATCAGCTATTGATGTATGCGTTACAAATTCCGAAGTCGGTAGCGACCAGAGTGTTCAGGTGCAGCTTAATTCAGAATCTTATGTGAGTGAAGATACCATGAATTGTAAAGGTAAGCTTGATGTGTCCACCACTATTGCCGGGGAAATAATTAAATTTAACACTAACTTTAAGCTTGAGCAATCCTGTGTAGACAAATTTAGCGTTGAGTTTCCGGTGCTAACAGAAGGCAATAGTATTGATGCCGAAACCCTAAAACCAGAAGTTCCGGATTATGAATTTGAAAATCAAATAACTGTAAACATTGATGATGACGACTATATTTGGTTTGATAATGCTCCCTTTATTGAAGAAGATCGCATACTCGTTCCGGCTAGAGAATTGGGCTTTTATCTCGATTATGATGTAACATGGAATCCTCCCGCTAACATAGTGATGACTACCGAAGATCATAAAATCAGCATGAATGTTGGGGAAAAGCAGTACACCATTAATGGAACAAACAAAGACATGGATAGTGCGTTCGTTATCAGGGATGGCGTTGGTTATGTTCCTATACGGTTTGTTGTCGAGGAACTAGGATATGAAATTTCCTATGATGCAGAATATATGGAAGTATATATGAGCAGTCAACCGATTGAAGAATAAGCATTAGGAATACTGAAACATATCAGTATGTAAACTCTATTAAAAAAGTCCTCCCTGGCAATGTTGTCTATGCCAGGGAGGACTCACTTTATGCATAAATTTAAACTGCTAAATTGCCTGCAGCCTTAACCTTAATCCGCGTAGCATTACCAGGGTGATAAGCCAACGGCACATCTTCAAGGTCCACAATTTCAATGGTTTGGGGATCTGCTCCAGCATTTACCGCGCTCTGTATCGCCTCTTCCTTCGCCTGATTGATGGCATCATCGCGGCTGATGCTATCCAGAGTAAACAGCTTTTCAAAAGTCCCGCTGACCTGTGAGATAGCCGAGCCAATGGCATTCGCCACCGGGAAATAATCCGGCCGGATTACCTGGGCTACCCCTTTAAGCCCATCCCTGACGAGGATTCCGCCTCCGCCTACCAGCACAACCGGTACAGGCTCCGCCGATAGTTTCATCTTATCGATTCCGTCTTCAATCTTTTCCATCATTCTGTCCATCGCCTTCTGTGCAAAGGACTCATCGATATGAGCAACCTTACTTGCATCTCCCAGTTCAGCCAAACCCAAGCGCACAGCAATATCCGTAGCAGTCATGATATCTCCACCGAAAACCAGAGCCTTTTCAGTAATCTGATAGCCTACACTGTCAGGACCGACCTTAATCTCCCCATCATTTCCCCTAATAATGGTTCCGCCCCCGAGGCCAATGGCCAATATATCCGGCATTCTAAAATTCGTCCTGGCTCCGCCCACATCAGCCGCCTGCGAAGACTCCCTCGGAAAGCCGTTCACGATTACCCCGATATCAGTTGTAGTACCACCGACATCCAAAACGATAGCACTCTTAATTTTACTGAGGAAGGATGCCCCCCTGATGCTGTTTGTCGGACCGCAGGCTACGGTCAGTATAGGAAACCGTTTGGTGTATTCCGCACTCATTAAAGTGCCGTCATTCTGGCACAGATATATCTCCGCATTATTTATGCCTTCCTTGGAAAGACCGTCTTTGAAGCCATCAGTAACAGTCTGAGCAACCTTCATCAGAGCTGAATTAAGCATGGTGGCATTCTCCCTTTCCAAAAGGCCCATACTGGCTACCTCATGGGACAGGGAAACAGGGATATCCCCTAACTCTTCCCGAACAATGCGGGCTGCTGTCTGTTCATGTTCATTACGGATATGAGAAAATACGCAGGAGATGGCAACAGCCTCCACCTTCCCTTTCATTTCCCGGGCAGCACTGCGAATTTCCTCTTCATCTATCGGAGTAATTTCCCTGCCATCAAATTCGTATCCGCCTTTCACGATATAATACTGATTACTGACCATCTCTCTCAAATCCTCCGGCCAGTCCACCATGGGTTCGATTGAATGTGTGGCCGGAGAACCTAACCGGATGACGCCTACCTTGCACAGCTTTTTCCGTTCAACAATTGCATTGGTACACTGGGTTGTTCCCAGCATAGCATACCTGATATCATCCTTTGCAATCTGTGCATTTTCCAACACATCATGAATCGCTTTTAAAATCCCTGAACTTACGTCCTCGGTAGTAGGAACCTTAACGCTGTCCACCAGTTGAAAATCCTGATCTATAATCACCGCATCGGTATTTGTTCCTCCAACATCAACGCCTAATCGGTAAATCATTATTTCGCCCCCTTCATCCTTTGTTCAATTGGAATATAATCCAGATCGTATCCAAAATACCTGGGGCCTACGGTTTCAATCCCTTTTTCCGTCCGCCACTGGTCATCACACTTCAAGCCTATAACCAGAACTCTTCGGCCATACTTTAGCCCATCGGTGGTAATTGGTGTAACGTTCTCCAGGTCAGCCATACAAACGAGGTCAGGAGTTGTTACTAAAACCTGTCCATCTTTGATAGCCACCAGGTTCTCATTCTGGAAATTAACCTCACAAGTTTCTCCCCGGTACTCTTCTACCCCATCAAACTTAACAGTACCAAAGTTAAAACCTTTCTTGGTTTCTCTTAAAACATCAACGATCTTTCCTTTAAACAGCTCAAAGCCGTCAATTTTATCCATCAGCTGCTTAATAGGAGGTATATCATATTGATTGGATTCCCGAATAGCTCTGCCAATCTCCTGAGAATAAGACATGATCCCTTTGATGGCGCACTCTTTGAGCTGTTTTCCGGTCATCGGATAGATGGAAATCATGACTGACCCACCCTGGGCCACAGTCATTGCACGAGCAATATTTTCGCTCCAGTTATTGTTAATAGTCTCCAGAATGGCTACATTTCCCTTTTCGTCTGTAATTGCCATGGGCGTTGATTTAACCCCATTCAGATGAAAAGTAACCATCTGCAGTTCAGGGAATGCCCGTCCCATTCCATCCGCATCCAGAATGGGCACCCCCATCTGGGCAGCTACCGCCAGGGGAATCATAGAATTAACCCCACCTGCTTCAATAGGCATGGTTGCAAATATCTTTTTGCCATAGTACCTTTCCAAATTTTCAAAAGCGCGTTTAAATTCAGACCCATTGGCAACTTTTTCGACGAGAACCGTCGGTGCTCCCATCATGGCCGTTGGTACTACCAATGCATCATCAGGCACCTCATCAGGGTCCATCAGCATCACATCACCATATTTTTTCACCGCCTGCATAGCCATAAGTTTACCGATATAAGGGTCTCCACCCCCGCCTGCTCCCAGCAGAGCAGCACCTGAAGCAATATCCTCTATCGCCTGAACGTCTAATTTTCTCACAGAATCTCCTCCTCAGTGCATAAATTTTTTGTCATCATCTGTGTCTGCAGCCTGCAAACAAACGTGTACAATACCATAGAAACCTGAATATGCATTGACAGTGTTGGTGGTCCAAGTAGCCAGGATCAGTATCACAAGACCCAGTACCGGTACACCCAGATCAGTCAGCACCTGGGATATATCATACGTGCCTGAAGCCAGGCTCATGATTCCGCCCATGCAAATCATAGCAATCCCTGCCGGCACTACCCCAAAAATAGAAGACTTGATTACATCCTTACGGCTCCTCGCGTATCTTGAATAATCCCCGGCAATGACACCCCCTAAGGCAAAAGATCCCACAGTCAAAGCCAGTCCGCCCAAAAAGCTCATTGGTTCCGCCGGCTGATAACTGCTGATAATTCCAAATCCCTGCTTTGCCAGCGATGCATAAGTCGCGTAAATACATACAACGATCAACGAAACCCTTAATAGTTTTCATAACATCATTGGAAAAGATCCCCGAACAGATAAAATCCTCTCGGTTATTCATCAGGTAGCTGCTGCAGATACGACTGTTCTTCTGCGGGGAGAAAGCGGGACAGGCAAAGAGGAGTATGCCAAACTCATTCACAGCTTAAGCCCCAGACGAAACGAACACTTTGTAGCACTGAACTGTGCCGCCATACCGGAAATCCTCCTGGAAAGCGAGCTGTTCGGTTACGAAGGCGGTTCTTTTACCGGAGCCAATAAGGAAGGAAAGATAGGTAAGTTTCAGTCAGCCAACAAAGGCACGCTGTTTTTGGATGAAATCGGCGATATGCCTTTAAGCCTTCAGGTAAAACTCCTGCGCGTTCTGCAGGAAAGATATGTGGAGCCAGTGGGAAGCAACAAAAAAATACCCATCGATGTCCGTATTGTCTGCGCCACCCATCAGGAACTGGAGTCCAGAATAGAAGAAGGAACATTCAGAGAAGACCTGTTTTACCGGATCAATGTAATCCCCATTACCCTGCCCTCTTTAAGACACAGGAAAGAGGACATTGAACTGCTCGTCACCTATTATGTGAAAAAATATTGCATCCTGCAGAAGAAAGGATTTATGACCTTCTCTTATTCATGCATGAAAGCTCTGAAGAATTACGACTGGCCCGGCAATATCCGGGAGTTGATGAATGTGGTCGAGTACTGCGTCACCATGAACAATAAAAGTATGATCAATCGTAACTATTCAGCATCCCCTATTATCATAAAAGGGCAGGTCAAAGAGAAGGTTGATAACAACCTTCAAAATTGAACCTAAAAACGGGTTAAAAAATTATAGAGAGTATGTAAAGAGAGGTTTGCCAGAAGTCAAAGCGTAATAATGGCCCTTCCATTGACTATTCAATAGCAGGAGGTAAGACGGATGTTTAAACATTTTTATGGCCTTACTTTTAACCCTTTTGATAAATCTATCAGCGAGAAGGATTGTTTTGTTT